>SKQI01000167.1 GCA_007119095.1 Wenzhouxiangella sp.
CCCTTGGCCTTGAGCTGTCGAACAAGTTCAAGGCCGATACCACGGTTGGCACCGGTAACCAGCGCAGTTTTCATGATGAAGTCTCCTTGGTGAATGTCATCGAACAACAATTAAAACAGATGCACGCCAAAGCCGATGCATTCAAGGTCAGCGGTCGCCAAATATCGCAATATGCTAAGCTTTGCACGAGTGGGGCAGTCGTGCGGAGCAAGTTGCAAACTCGCCCGCTCTCGGCGACCCCAACAAGACGGAATCAATGTCGATGCTGCCACGTCAGCCAGGCACTTGATCATCATTCAGGGACCCGAAAACGCAAGGAAAGCGACATGGTCAGACAAGCCGTTGTGAAGCTGTTCTGGGGGATGGTTCTACTGGCGCTGGTGGCGCCGGCCATGGCCGACATTTTACTGATTGAAAAGGTGCGCGAGCGGATGTTGCGCGACCTGCCTGGCAATGGTCTCAGCATGACCGAGGTGGAGTCTCGCTACGGTGCCCCTCAGGAGCGCCACGCGGCGGTCGGCGAGCCACCGATCACCCGCTGGGTGTACGACGATTACAGCGTTTATTTCGAACACCAACTCGTCATCGAAAGCGTGCTCCATCACGAAGCCGTTGTCAGGGAAACCCGTCGTCGGCAGGACTGAGTGGCGAACAACTGAAGCCGACGCATGACTGAAGGTTATCCGCGCCTGCCGGCCGAGTGGGCTCCGCAACACGCCACGCTGCTGGCCTGGCCATCGGCTGACGGCGACTGGGCAGACAAGCTGCCAACGATACGAGCCGAGTACTGCCAGTTTGTCGAGACCCTGCTGCGCTTCCAGCCGGTCATCCTGCTGGTTCCGCCTGGCGACGCATCGGCAACCCAAGCCTTGCGCCCGCATGATGATCTGCACCTGGTCGAGGTGCCCTACAACGACACGTGGTGCCGCGACTATGGTCCAATCATCCTGATCGAAAAAGGCCAGCGCCGGGCGATGGACTTTCTTTTCAACGGCTGGGGCGGCAAGTACCCGGCGTCTCTCGATAACCGGGTCAACACTCACCTGGCCCGCCACGCGCTGTTCAAGGACGTGAACTTTCGCCAGTCGCTGTTCGAGTTGGAAGGCGGAGCCATCGAATGCAATGGCCAGGGTCTGTTGCTGATCAACTGGCACTGCCTGCAGGCCCGGCATCCGCACATGGGCCGAGAGGCCATTGCTGACGAGCTGCGCAGCCTGCTCCATGTTGATCGGGTGATTGGCATCGACATTCCCCCAATGCCCGGCGATGATACCGACGGCCATATTGATACCCTGGCTCGTTTCCTGCCGGAACAACGCATTGCCTTCCAGGACCTGGGCGAGGCCGAAAGAACCAGTACCTTGCGGGCCCAATTGGAAGCATTGAGAGACATGGAGGGCCATGCCTTCGATCTGCTGGCCCTGCCCTATCCCGAAGGCGCGGATCCTGATCTGCCGTCCAATTACGTCAATTTCCTGTTCGTCAACGGCGCCTGCCTGGTGCCTGCCTATGGCGTTGCCAATGATGAGCAGGCCCGCTTCTTGCTGGAGCGGGCCTTGCCCGAGCACGAGGTGATTCTGGTTCCGGCGCGCCAGATGATCAGCCAGTTCGGCGGATTGCACTGTGCCAGCATGCATGTTCCGAGAGCACCGCTATGAAACGAATTGTTCGCGTAGGACTGATCCAGCACGCCATGGGCCCGGACGCCGATGAAAATCGCAATATCTCGATGGAAGGCCTGGCCCGGGCCGTGGCCGACGGGGCCGAGCTGATCCTGTTGCCGGAGCTGCATGCCAACGAGTATTTCTGCAAGTATCAAGACCCCGACCTGTTTGAGCTGGCCGAAACTCTGGATGGCCCGACCCGCCATGCACTCACCGACGCAGCCCGTGAACACGGGGTTGTCGTGGTCGGCGGCATCTTCGAGCGTCGTGCGCCGGGACTGGCCCACAACACGGCCCTGGTCGTCGACAGCGACGGCTCGCTGGCCGGCATTTACCGGAAGATGCACATTCCGGACGATCCCGGCTACAACGAGAAGTTCTATTTCACTCCCGGCGACCTGGGATTCGAGCCAGTCCAGACCTCGATCGGCCGCTTGGGCGTCCTGGTCTGCTGGGACCAGTGGTACCCGGAAGCGGCTCGCCTGATGGCGATGGCGGGCGCCGAAATCCTGCTATATCCCACGGCCATTGGCAAGGATCCGGACGACAGCGAAGACGAACAACTGCGTCAGCTTGATGCCTGGCGCACCATCCAGCGCGGTCACGCCGTTGCCAACGGCCTGCCGGTGCTGGCCTGCAACCGGGTCGGCTTCGAACCGGATCGCTCCGGCGGCGGCTGCGATGCCGAATTCTGGGGCCATAGCTTTATCGCCGGGCCACAAGGAGAAATTATTGATGAAGCCGGTACAGAAGCCGAGGTGCTGGTCGCCGATATCGACCTGGCCCGCGGTGAGCAGGTCCGGCGAATCTGGCCGTTTTTGCGCGACCGCCGGATCGATGCCTACGGCGATCTACTCAAGCGCTGGCGGGGCTAGCCGCCCTTCCGGCCCAGCTTTTCAACCTTGGCCAGCCAGCGCTGACGGCCTCTGCCCTCCTTGGCACCGGCCAGGCCAACGAAACAGTGCCGCACCGGCTTGATCCCGCAGAACTTCAGGATGTTCCGCTTCAGATACAAATAGCCGTGTGCGCCGAAGAACCAGCGATACACCGGTCCCGGCATGCCCATAGTGACGATGACCCGGGCACTCTTGCCCTTAAGACGCTGACCGCCAAAACCTTCACGCGCCTCCTGATCGAAGGCAAACCCGGGCCGCAGCGTTTGTTCAAGGAACGCCTTGAGCATGGCCGGCATGGTGCCCATCCAAAGTGGAAACACGAATACCAGATGATCGGCATCCAGTATGGCCTGCTGGGCTTTGGCGATATCCTCGGGCGGTGGCTGCTGCCACTCCTTTTCGCTTCGCAGGAATCCAAACTGAAGCCCTGACACCATCAGAGTCTCTACATGATGGCCCTGGCTGACCGCGCCGTCAGCGTAAGCTTCTGCCAAGGCCACGCAGTAGCGATCCGGGTTGGGGTCCGGATGAGCCTGGACAACAAGGATTCGGCGTGTCATGTCAGCTATCATAATCGGCTGCCATTTTCCTGCATTTGACGCCGAACAAAATTTAGCCCATGAACCTGAACGCGCTGACCGCCCTTTCCCCCCTGGACGGACGCTACGGCTCGCGCCTTGGCGGCCTCCAGTCCCTGTGCTCCGAAGCCGGCCTGATCAAGCGTCGGGTAGATGTGGAAGTCGCCTGGTTCAAGGCGCTGGCCGCGCACCCTGAGTTTGAGGCCCTGCCAGCCCTGTCTGAAACCGACCTGGCCTTTCTGGACAAACTGGCCGCCGATTTCGGCCCCGAGCAGGCCGCAGAGGTCAAGGCCATCGAAAGCCAGACCAACCATGACGTCAAGGCAGTCGAATACTGGCTCAAGCAGCAGATGGGCCAGCGTGAGTCACTCAAGCCCTACCTGGAGTTCGTCCACTTCGCCTGCACCTCTGAAGACATCAACAACCTGTCCTGGGCGCTGATCATCCAGGCCGCGCTGGAGCAGGAGCTGGATCCGCTGCTGGGACGCATTGATCAGACCCTGCAAGATATGGTTCTGGCCACGGCCGACTTAGCCATGCTGTCGCGCACCCATGGCCAGACAGCGTCGCCCACGACACTCGGCAAGGAACTGGCCAACGTCGTCTTTCGACTTCGCCGCCAGCGCCGAGCGCTGAAACAGGTGGAACTCAGCGGCAAGATCAACGGCGCGGTCGGCAATTTCAATGCCCACATCTCAGCCTGCCCCGAGCTGGACTGGCCCGCCCTGTCGCGCCAGGTCGTCGAGGGCCTTGGCCTGGTCTGGAACCCCTACACCACGCAGATCGAACCGCACGACATGATCGCCGAGGTCGCCCACGCGCTGGTCAGGATCAATACCGTGTTGCTGGACTTCGCCCGCGATGCCTGGGGTTATGTTTCGCTGGGCTATTTCCGCCAGAAACTGGTCGAGGGCGAAGTCGGTTCCTCGACCATGCCGCACAAGGTCAACCCGATTGACTTCGAAAACGGCGAAGGCAATCTTGGCCTGGCCAATGCTTTGCTCGAGCACCTGGCCGCCAAGCTGCCGGTGTCGCGCTGGCAGCGTGACCTGACCGATTCCACCGTCCAGCGCAGCCTGGGCAGCGCTTTCGGCTACTGCGCCCTGGCCTGGGGCTCCATCCTGCGCGGCCTGGCCCGGATTGCGCCTGACCAGGCACGCCTGGCCCAGGATCTGGACCAGGCCTGGGAAGTCCTGGCCGAGCCAGTGCAGACGGTTATGCGCCTGCACGGCGTGCCGGAAGCTTACGAAAAGCTCAAGGCCCTGACCCGCGGCCAGGGCATTGATCGCGACAGCCTGCGGCGCTTTATCGAACAGCTCGATATTCCCGAAGCCGATCGCCAGCGCTTACTGGCCATGACACCGCACAGCTATACCGGCAACGCCGCTGACATGGCCCGGGCCATCGTGCGCTACGTGTGATTGTTGACATTCTAGAAGGGTTTTCGCAGCCCCGTTTCCTGACCGATTACTGGCAGAAGAAACCCTGCCTCATCAACAACTGGCTGCGACCGCAACCACTGCCGCTGACGGAGCTGCTGGGCCTGGCTGAAGCGCACGAACTGCCCACTCGCCTGGTCAGCGGCAGCCAGCAGCGCTCCGACTGGCGACTTCAACAAGGTCCCCTGGCGATCGAGGATCTGCCCGCCGGTCAGACGGACTGGACCATCCTGGTCCAGGAAATGGACAAGGCCAGCCCTGCCGTCGCCAGCCTGCTTGACCAGTTCCGGTTCCTGCCCGATTGGGCGATCGACGACATCATGATCAGCGATGCCGTCGACGGCGGCTCCGTTGGACCTCACGTGGATGCCTATGACGTATTCCTCGTCCAGGCGGGCGGGCGGCGGCGCTGGCAGCTGGCCGAAAACTTCGACCCGGCCACCGACGAGCGTTTCGAGCTCAAGCTGTTGAAGTCGTGGCAACCCGAGACGGAAATCATTGTTGGACCGGGGCAAGCCCTGTACCTGCCGGCGGGTATCGCTCACCATGGCACCGCCATCGACCATTGCCAGACCTGGTCGGTCGGGCTGCGCACGCCGTCTGGCCCGGAGCTGATGTTTGCCCTGGCCGAGGCTTTGGCCATGGAAGGCACTGAGGGCCGTCGAATGTCCCTGTCCGGACTGGATGGCGAGATGCCGTCCAGACTAAACACCGATCAGATCGCCGATATCCGCGGTCTGCTGGCCGAAGCGATCGCCCTGGATGACACGACGCTGAGCCAACTCAGCGCCGCTTACTTGAGCCGCTGGCGCCTGTGGCAGGCTGACTCCGAACCGTTGGAAAGCGATCAGGTTTTGCAGTGGCTGCGGGACGGGGTTTCAGTACCTCTGGCACCCACGGCACGGCTGGCTCTGGCGGATGGTGACGATGGCCATGCCCTGTTCGTTAATGGCGAGGCTGTCGCCTGCACATCGAAAATGGCGGAAGTCCTGGCAAACGAACAACGGCTCGGGCCGGATTGGGCCGAGGTGCCGGAGGCGGTTGAGCAGCTTTGTGATGTAGATGCATTGACGATGCCTGAACGAATTAACGATTGAAAGACGGCCGAGGGGTTTGATCCCTCTTATGCTGGTGCCGATGGATTCAACATGGGCCCCGGCCACACGCGCTTGACGGTTTCCGGTTTCCGGTTTCCGTCACCCCGTCACCCCGTCACCCCGTCACCCCGTCACCCCTTCACCCCTTCACCCCTTCACCCCTTCACCCCAAAACATCCCCGATCACCGACAAAGCAGCGTCCCGCGCGGCTATAATCAACGGTTATTCGTTGCATGGCCCCGAACACGGAGCTTCTCAATCCATGACCGATTTTCTAAAGGCGCAATATCAGGGTTCTCACCTGTCCGGCGCCAACGCCGCCTACGTTGAAGAACTGTACGAAAGATGGCTGGATGATGCCGAGGCCGTGCCTGATCACTGGCAGAAAATGTTCAGTGAAATGGCCGAGGGGCAACGCGAGGACAGCCGGCACCTGGCCATCGTCGAGCACTTCCGTGCGCTGAAGGAAAACGGCCATTACCAGTCAGCGCCAGCGGCGGCTGAAGATTACAAGCAGGCCGGGGTGCTGCGCCTGATCAATGCCTACCGGGTTCGCGGACACCAACGCGCCAAGCTCGACCCGCTGGGATTGAGCGAGCGCCCGCAGGTTCCAGACCTGGAGCTAGGCTTTCACAGCCTGTCAGAGGCCGACCTGAAAACCAGTTTCCATACCGGCAGCCTGGCCGGGCCGGACCATCTCCCGCTGGCCGACATCATCGACATCTGCAAGAACACCTACTGCGGCTCGATCGGCGTGGAGTACATGCACATCGCCGATACCAACCAGCGTCGGTGGCTGCAGCAGCGCCTGGAATCCACCCGCGGCAACTACACTCCCGACCGCGAAGAAAGGCTGCGCCTGCTCGATAAACTGACCGCAGCCGAAGGAATGGAGAAGTACCTGCACTCCAAGTATGTCGGCCAGAAACGCTTTTCGCTCGAAGGCGGTGAGTCGCTGATCCCGTTATTCGACACCTTGATCCGCCACTCCGGCAGCCAGGGCATCAAGGAGATGGTGATCGGCATGGCCCATCGGGGGCGTCTGAATGTGCTGGTCAATATCCTCGGCAAGAGCCCTGGTGAACTGTTTGCCGAGTTCGAAGGCGTGATTGCCAAGGACGATCCGAATCGCTCGGGCGATGTGAAATACCACATGGGTTTCAGCTCGGACGTGCGCACCGCCGGCGGTGTCATGCATCTGGCCCTGGCCTTCAATCCTTCGCACCTGGAAATCGTCAACCCGGTCGTTGCCGGCTCATCGCGAGCGCGCCAGGCCCGCCTTGGCGATCACCGCCATGAACAGGTTTTGCCGGTGCTGGTGCATGGCGATGCGGCCATTGCCGGCCAGGGCGTGGTGATGGAGCTGTTGAACATGTCCCAGGCGCGTGGTTTTGCCGTTGGCGGCACCTTCCATATCGTCATCAACAACCAGATCGGCTTTACCACCTCCAACCCGATTGACGCCCGGTCGACCCTGTACTGCACCGAAGTGGCGAAGATGGTTCAGGCGCCGATTCTGCACGTCAATGGCGACGACCCGGAAGCCGTGCTCTACGCCACCCGCGTCGCCGCCGACTTCCGCCGCGAATTCAAGAAAGACGTCATTATCGATCTGGTCTGTTACCGCCGGCACGGCCACAATGAAGCCGACGAGCCGGCCGCCACCCAGCCTCGCATGTATCAGGTGATCCGCAAGCTGGATCCTGTGCGCAAGCAGTATGCCGACCGACTGCTGAACGAAAAACTGGTCGAGCAGGACGCGCTGGACAGGATGAGCAGTGACTACCGCGACCGTCTTGATGCCGGTCAACCCGTGGTCGAGCTGGTACCGGAAGAGGAAGCGTTGGTAACCACCGACTGGTCGCCATACCTCGAAGCCGACTGGCGCGAGGCCGCCGACACCCGGATGTCAGTGGAAGAAATTCGTCGTCTCAACGACGCCCTGACCGATGTTCCGGAAGGCTTCGAGCTGCACAAGCAGGTTCAGCGCATCGTCGAATCGCGCCGCAAAATGGCCGCTGGCGAAATACCGATGGATTGGGGCTTTGCTGAAACCATGGCCTATGCCGGCCTGGTTCGCTCAGGCCACGGTTTGCGCCTGGTTGGCCAGGACTCCGGACGCGGCACTTTCTTCCATCGCCATGCTGTCCTCCACAACCAGGCAGACGGCACTCCCTTGTTGCCGCTGTCGCGGCTGGCCGAAGATCCGCGTCGGGTGACCGTGATCGACTCCCTGCTGTCGGAGGAGGCAGTCCTTGGATTCGAATACGGCTACGCCACCGCAGACCCCAGCTCGCTGGTGATCTGGGAAGCGCAGTTCGGCGACTTCGTCAACGGTGCCCAGGTCGTGATCGACCAGTTCATCACCTCCGGCGAGGCCAAGTGGGGTCGTCTATGCGGCCTGGTGATGTTTCTGCCACACGGCTATGAAGGCCAGGGCCCCGAGCACTCCTCTGCCCGTCTCGAGCGCTTCATGCAGCTATGCTCGGGCAATAACATTCAGGTCTGCGTGCCGTCTCTCCCAGCTCAAATGTTTCACATGCTCAGGCGCCAGGTACTGCGGCCCTTCCGGAAGCCGCTGATCGTGATGACGCCGAAGTCATTGCTGCGCCACAAGGCCTCGACTTCGACCCTGGAGGATCTCGCCAAGGGCGAGTTCCAGGTTGTGATTGATGATCCGTCCGAGCCAAACCCGGACAAGGTCAAGCGCGTTGTGTTCTGCGCCGGCAAGGTGTACTTCGACCTGGCCTCGAAGCAGCAGGATGATGGCGTGGACAACGTAGCCCTGGTCCGTGTTGAGCAGCTCTACCCCTTCCCGCGCGAGGAAGTACAGGAAATCATCGCTTTGTACGACAAGGCGGACGAAGTAGTCTGGTGCCAGGAAGAGCCGCTCAACCAGGGCGCCTGGTTCCAGATTCGTCATCACATGCAGGCCTGCATCAGGGAAGATCAACAATTGATGTACGTCGGCCGGGAGGGTTCAGCCTCGCCGGCGGTCGGCTACTACCAGGTCCACATTGAACAACAGAAACGACTCGTCAGCCAGGCGCTGACGCTTGGTGAAAAAACGGAGTAAGGAAGAACAATGAGTCAAGAAATCAAGGTGCCGAATCTGCCTGAGTCCGTGTCCGATGCGACCGTGGCCAAGTGGCACAAGAAGCCAGGCGAAAGCATTGCGCGCGACGAAAACCTGGTCGACCTGGAAACCGACAAGGTCGTACTGGAAGTGCCCGCCCCGGCCGACGGCGTGCTAAAGGAAATCAGCGCCGAGGAAGGCGAGACCGTCACCGAAGGCCAGGTGCTTGGCCTGTTCGAGGAAGGTGAAGCGCCGGCGGCAGAGGACAAGAGTGAGGGCAAGTCCGACGGCGAAGCCGCCTCTAAACCCACTGAAGAAACCAGCTCGGACAAGGATGAATCGAGCAAACGTGATTCCGGTTCGCGCGACCAGGGTCAGCCCGGCGGCGCACCCTCGCCCTCCGCACGCCGTGCTGCAGCCGAAGGGGAAGTCGACCTGAAGGAAGTCAGCGGTAGCGGCCGCGGCGGCCGGGTGACCAAGGGCGATGTGATGAAACACATCCAGGGCGGCGGCGGACCGCGCCAGGAAGAGCGGGTCAAGATGTCGCGCCTGCGTTCGCGCATTGCCGAGCGGATGAAAGAGGCCCAGAACACCGCCGCCATTCTGACTTCGTTCAACGAAGTCAACCTGAAGGCGGTGATGGACCTGCGCGCTCGCTACAAGGACGATTTCCAGAAGCGGCACGGGGTCAAGCTCGGTTTCATGTCCTTCTTCGTCAAAGCCTGCTGTGAGGCGCTGCAAAAGCACCCGGTGGTCAATGCCTCCGTGGACGGCGACGAAATCGTCTACCACGGCTACCAGGACATCGGCGTCGCTGTCTCCACCGATCGCGGCCTGCTGGTGCCGATCGTGCGCGATGCCCATCGCATGGGACTGGCCGAGATCGAAGCCGCCATTGGCGACTATGCCGATAAGGCGCGCAAGGGCACGATTCAGCTCGAGGACCTGCAGGGCGGCACATTCACCATCACCAACGGCGGCGTGTTCGGCTCGCTGCTGTCGACGCCGCTTTTGAACATGCCGCAGAGCGCGATCTTGGGGATGCACGCGATCAAGGAGCGCCCGATTGCCGAGAACGGTGAAATCGTGATCCGGCCGATGATGTACATCGCCCTGTCCTACGACCACCGCATCGTCGATGGCAAGGACGCGGTGCAGTTCCTGGTCGCGGTCAAGGAAGCACTGGAAGATCCGGCCCGAATGCTCCTGGGCCTGTAATACGCGTATCTCGCTGGCAAAAGATTTGACGAACCAAGGAACGCTCAATGTCTGACAAGGAATTCGATCTCGTCGTTATCGGTGGCGGCCCCGGCGGCTATGCGGCCGCCATCCGCGCCGCCCAGCTTGACCTCAAGGTCCTGTTGATCGACGACCGCCAGGATGACAACGGCAAGCCGGCCCCCGGTGGCACCTGCCTGAACGTGGGCTGTGTACCATCCAAGGCGCTGCTGGACTCGTCCAAGCACTACCACCATATCCAGCACGACTACACCGAGCACGGCATCAATGTGGACGGGGTCAGCATGGACGTGGGCAAGATGATCCAGCGCAAGCGCAAGATCGTCAAGCAGCTCAACGGCGGCCTGATCCAGCTGTTCAAGGCCAACAAGATCGAGTTCGCCAACGGCCGCGGCAAGCTGCTCGCCGACCGGCGTGTTGAGGTCACCCCGCATGAAGGCGATGCTTTCACCGCCGTTGGCAAACACGTCATGCTGGCAGCAGGCTCGGTGCCGTTCACTATTCCGAATGTTGAAATCGACGGCAAGTTCATCGTCGATAACGAAGGCGTGCTGGAGTTTGACGAAGTGCCGAAACGCATGGGCGTGATCGGTGCCGGCGTGATCGGCCTGGAAATGGGCAGCGTCTGGTCACGCCTGGGTGCTGAAGTCGTCTTGCTTGAAGCCATGGACGACCTGCTTGGGGTGGTCGATCAGGATCTGAGCCGGGCCGCCGCGCGCGAATTCAAGAAGCAAGGCCTGGATATCCGCCTGGGGGCCAAGGTCTCCGGCGCCGAAATCAGCGACGGCCAGGTCAAGGTCAGCTACACCGACAAAAACGGCGATCACAGCGAAACCTTCGATCGGCTGCTGGTTGCGGTCGGCCGCAAGGCAGCCAGCAAAGGCCTTCTGTCCGATGACAGCGGTGTTGAACTGACCGACCGCGGCCAGGTCAAGGTCGATGAGCACTGCCAGACCTCGATCAAGAATGTCTGGGCCATCGGCGACCTGGTTCGCGGCCCGATGCTGGCCCACAAGGCCTCGGAAGAAGGTATTGCCGTGGTTGAAGCACTGGCCACCGGCTACGGCCACATCAACCTCGACACCATTCCCTGGGTGATCTATACCGACCCCGAAATTGCCTGGGTAGGCAAGACCGAGAAAGAACTCAAGGAGGCGGGCCGCGAGTACCGCGCCGGCAGCTTCCCGTTTGCCGCCACCGGTCGAGGCCTGGCTATGGGCAATGCGGCAGGCCATGTCAAGATCATTGCCGATGCCGAGGATGACAGTCTGCTCGGCGTGCAGATCATTGGCGCGAACGCTTCCGAGCTCATTGCCGAGTGCGTCGTTGCCATGGAGTTCCACGGCACCAGCGAAGACCTGGCACGCATCGTTCATGCCCACCCGACCTTGTCGGAAGCGGTCCACGAAGCGGCCCTTGCTGTCGACAAGCGCGCCATTCACAAGGCCAACTGATCGTCATGGGTATCCCGACCAGCTTCAGGGCCTACCGGATCTTCGACGATGAAGACGGCTATCGCGCCGGCATCGTCGAGCAGGCTATTGACGAGCAGAGCGACGGCGATGTCGTCATTCAGGTGCGCTACTCCAGCATCAACTACAAGGATGCGCTGGCCGCCACCGGCAAGGGCAAGATCCTCCGAAAATTTCCCCTGAATGGCGGTATTGACGTCGCCGGCGTGGTCGTTGAAAGCAGCTCGAACAAGTTCGCCGAAGGCGACGAGGTGCTGATGACCGGCTGCGGCTTGTCAGAAACCCGCGACGGCGGCTACAGCGAGTACCTCCGCCTGCCTTCCGAATGGCTGATACCGCTACCTTCCGGCCTGAGTCTGCGCGAATCCATGGTGCTCGGCACGGCCGGATTCACTGCTGCCTTGTCCCTGTATCGGATGGAAGCCAATGGCCAGCAACCGGACATGGGGCCGATCTGCGTGACTGGCGCAACCGGTGGCGTTGGCTCGCTGGCCATAGACCTGTTGCATCAGGCCGGCTATCAGGTCACGGCCATCAGCGGCAAGGTTGACGAATTTGACTGGCTACACAAAATCGGCGCCGACCAGTGCATTTCCCGCCACGAACTTTACTGGCCTGAATCGCCGATGGCCTCAGCCATGTTCGCCGGGGCGATTGACAATGTCGGTGGCGATACGCTGGCAGGATTGACCCGTGTCATCAAACCCTGGGGCAGCATCGCCTCCTGTGGCCTGGCCGGCGGAATCGGCCTGCGAACGACGGTGATGCCATTCATTATCCGCGGCATCAGCCTCCTTGGCATCAATTCGTCCGGCTGTCGCTATACGCTGCGGGAAGAAATCTGGCAACGCCTGGCAGGCCTCTGGAAGCCTGCTCATCTCGACAAGATTGCCACCGATGCTGTCAGGATGGATAAGCTGGAAGGCGTCTTCGAACGCCTGCTTGATGGCGGCGGTTATGGCCGCGTAGTGGTAGAGGTGGCATGACCACAGTCCCGTCTGGGTGGCTTTTCTTGTATCATGTAAAGCTTGCTCACTGCAGCGTTTAAAAAGTCAAGAAGGGTGAAATAGCATGGCCAAAGTACTGATCGTCGACGATTCCGAATCGCAACTGTTCGCGCTGTCAAAAATTGTCGAAGGCGCGGGTCACCAGGTAGTGACCGCCGTCAACGGCGAGGAAGGCGTTGAAAAGGCAATCGCCGAGCTGCCCGACTTGATTCTGATGGACGTTGTCATGCCCGGACTCAATGGCTTCCAGGCGACCAGAAAGATCTCCAAGGAAAAGACGACGGCGAGTATTCCGGTCATTTTTGTCACCACCAAGGATCAGGAGACTGATCGCATCTGGGGCATGCGCCAGGGCGCCTCTGCTTATATCACCAAGCCGGTGGACAAGAATGCCCTGTTGGCCGCCATGAACAAGGCCCTGGAAGGTTGACCGACATGGCTATTTCATCAGGCGATCAGATTCCCGACTCCACCCTGACGGTCATGACTCCCGAAGGCCCGGCCCCGGTTGGCACCGGCGATTTGTTCGGCAGCGGTCGTTCGGTGCTGTTCGCCGTACCCGGCGCATTCACGCCAACCTGTTCCGCCCAGCATCTGCCGGGGTTCGTGGAACATGCTGACGAACTAAAGGCAAAGGGAGTCGATCGCATCGTTTGCATGGCGGTCAATGATGTCTTTGTCATGGACGCCTGGAGCAAACATTCCAACGTTGGCGACCAGATCATGATGGCTGCCGACGGCAACGGTGATTTTTCCGAGGCGCTTGGATTGACCATGGATGCAGCCGCTTTCGGCATGGGCAAGCGCAGCCAGCGCTTCGCGCTGATCATCAACAATGGGCAGGTCGAGACAGTGCTCGTTGAGGCACCTGGCGAGTTTCGCGTATCCAGCGCAGAGTTCGTTCTAGACAAACTCTGACGTCTACCGCAGGGCCGTGCTGGTAGCGGATCCCGACCAGGTTCCTGCCAGCCCCTCAATCGGATTCTGGTGCTGGGTATTGAACAGGGTTAACACCCTGAGGTTCGATGATCCCCAGATGGAAGCCTGCCCATAGCACCAGAATCAAGCCTACTGAAAGCCCCACCCTCCAGCTCAACCTGCGCACGGTTCTATCGCTGTCGGCGTCATCCGTGATCAGAAAGTAGAAGCTGGAAGCCAGCGTGTAGAGAATTCCAAGAAAAACGAAGATGACTAAAAACTTGCTCAACAAGGCTGGTGACTCGTTTTTGACAGGGCTGCAGTATAAAGCGTGACCGTGACGAAACTTGCCGCCATTCGCCTGATTCGCTTCAGCCTGCCGCACCTGGTGGCGCTGGTTGTTGTGCTCGCCTGCTTGCGTCTCGCATTCTGGCAACTCGACCGCGCCGAGGAAAAGGAAGATCTTGCTGGGCAGTGGCAGGATGCCCCCGCGCTTGACATTGCCAGCCTCAATGACGAAACGGCGACCATGTACGCTCGCGTCGATGGCCGCGGGATGTTTGACCCTGAACGCCACATTCTGCTCGATAACCAGATTCGAAATAATCATCCCGGTGTTCACGTATTTAGCCTTTTCAGGCCACTGGACGGCGGCCCATTGCTGATGGTCAACCGGGGCTGGCAACCATGGCAGCGCCGTTCCGGCGAATGGCCGGCGTTTGACACACCCAGTGAGCCCGTGGCGCTCAGAGGCCGCCTCAGCCCGCCGCCCCGAGTTGGTCTTCAACTGGGTGAAGCACAGGCGCTGGATGCAGCACAATGGCCGAATCTGACTACCTATTTCGATCTGGAACGCGTGCGCGAAGTGTTCGGGCCCGAAGTTTTCGAACAGGTGATTCTGCTGGATCCGGACCACCCCCAGCATTTGTCTGGAGACGAATGGCAAACCATGGTCATGGGTCCTGAGCAACATCGTGGTTATGCCTTTCAGTGGTTCAGCATCGCTGCCGCTGTTTTCGTTATCTGGGCCTTTCTCACCTACAGACAGTTTCGACGCCCATGAACAAGACGGTCATCATCCTCGTTTTCGTTGTTTTCGGCGCCCCAGTCCTGATCGCTACCCTGCTCCACAGCGAGTGGTTTGATACCCGGCTGGGCGGTACCCGCAACTACGGCGATTTCGTGCACCCGGTCGTTCCACTACCCGAGGGTTGGGAAATCGCTCGCAACGAAGGCAACATCCTGGTCCGCGACGACCTGCTGGAGCGCTGGCAGCTGGTGCATCGACGCCAGAGTGCCTGTGATGACGTCTGCCTCGAGGATCTGTACTGGCTGCGCCAGGTCAGGCGAGCACAGGACCGGCATCAGCCCGACGTCGGCCTGTTGCTGGTCAGCCTGACTGAAATCGACGATGGCACCCGGCAGCAAATCCTCGAGCTGGCAGATGACTTCCAGATAGCCGATGGTGAAGCTGCACGAGCGCTGCATGATGCCTTTCCATATGCGTCAGGGAATTCCTCTAGCTACATCCTTGACCCCCAGGCAAATATAATATTGCAATATTCAGCGGATGCCGACCCGAACGGTATTCGACGCGATCTTCGACGATTGCTGACCTGGACTCAGCGCAACTGACTCGCCCATGATCTCTGCTCGCAATTACAATCGACTGGCCCTGTTTGCGGCCATCCTGACTTTTGTCGTCATCGTTCTGGGCGCTTGGGTGCGTCTGACCGATGCCGGACTGGGTTGTCCGGATTGGCCCGGTTGCTACGGACACCTGACCTGGCCGCAGGATGACAGCTCTCTGGCCGTTGCCGAACAAGTCCGACCTGACCGGGCAGTCGATGTCGGCTCTGCGGTCAGGGAAATGGTGCATCGTTATGCCGCCGGGATCCTCGGCCTGGTGGTTCTGGCCTTGGCGATTCTGGCCTGGCGGCGTCGCTCTGATCCTAGGCAGCCGGTCAAGCTGCCCCTGGCCTTGCTGGTGCTGATCATTTTTCAAGCCGCGCTGGGCGCATGGACCGTGACCATGTTGCTGAAGCCCGCCATCGTGCTTGCGCATCTGGCCGGCGGCATGCTGACTTTCAGCCTGCTGATCTGGCTGTATCTCGAGACGAGGCCCGAGCGGCCGCACCCCAATTTGCCACAGCGGCGCTTGCGCTGGCCGCTGACGCTGGCCCTTGTCGTGTTGATCGGTCAGATCCTGCTCGGGGGCTGGACCAGTACCAACTATGCCGCGCTCTCCTGTCCCGACTTCCCGACATGCATGGGCCAGTGGTGGCCAGACAGCAATTTCAGCGAAGGCTTTACCCTCTGGCGGGGAGTGGGCGTGGACTACGAGGGCGGCATCCTTGATCAGGATGCAAGAGTCGCCATCCACCTCGCCCATCGCATCGGTGCCGTGGTCGTGATTGGCGTTTTTGGCTGGCTGCTCTGGCAACTGTTTCGAACGCCGGGAATGGCCCGGCCAGCGTCGCTGCTGTCCACTTTGCTCGCCATCCAGATCACCTTCGGCATTCTGAACGTGGTGCTGGGTCTTCCGCTGTGGATTGCGGTGGCACATAACGGCATGGCGGCGCTACTGCTGGGCTGCATGGTCTGGCTGTTGACCCTGACAGGCGAAAAGCCGGCACCCTCTGGATGAACGCCGTCCTGCCGGTCAGCCGCTTGCGCCACTTCCTCGCCTTGTGCAAGTTGAAGGTGGTCAGCCTGATCGTTTTCACGGCCATGGTCGGCATGTTTCTGGCCGTTCCCGGCATGGTGCCGTTGGACGTTTTGGTGCTCGGCTCGCTGGGCATCGGCATGGCCGCATCCAGTGCCGCAGCCATCAACCACCTGCTTGACGCCAGGGCGGACGAAGTCATGGTGCGGACCCGCAATCGACCACTGCCGACTGGCAGTCTAGATCGGCGGCAGGTGCTGGCCTTCGCGCTTGCACTGGCCGCGATTTCCATGGTCATTCTGGCCGTATTCATCAACCCGCTCACGGCCATTCTGACTTTTGCCAGTCTGATCGGTTATGCCATTGTCTATACCGCCTGGCTGAAGCGGGCCACGCCGCAGAATATTGTCATCGGCGGCGCCGCAGGCGCTGCACCGCCCGTGCTCGGCTGGGTTGCCGTCACCGGCGAAATTCACGCCCACGCCCTGATCCTGTTTCTGATCATCTTTGTCTGGACGCCGCCTCACTTCTGGGCGCTGGCGATCTATCGCCGGCATGATTATGCGGCTGCCGACGTCCCCATGATGCCGGTCACCCACGGTGTCGAATTTACGCGTTGGCAGATATTGTTCTACAGCATCATTCTGGTTCTGGTCACCCTGCTGCCCTGGCTGATCGGCATGAGCGGGCTCGTTTACCTGGCGGGTTCGTCGGTACTCAACCTGGGCTTTATGGGCTATGCCATTGCCATGCTCAAGCCCCGTAATGAACAAGTCGCCATGCAGATGTTCAGCTACTCGGTACTGTATCTGATGATGCTGTTTGCCTTCTTGCTGCTCGACCACCATCTTCCCCTGTAACCCCAAGGACTGAAGAAAATCACCATGTCTCAGACCCCAGTGTCGTCCTCACCGCTGCATAGCCTGGAAGCTCACGATGAGTTCATCGCCCGCCATATCGGGCCGGATAAACAGGCCATCAGCGACATGCTCTCGACCGTCGGATCCACATCCCTGGATGCGCTGATGACCGAGACCATGCCGGGCAGCATTCGTAACGTGCAGACACTGGAGCTGGCAGCCAGTGACAATGAGGACAGCGTCCTGGAACAGTTGCGTGAAATGGCGGCCACCAATACCGTCAGTCACAGCATGATCGGCCTCGGCTATCACCCCACCATTACCCCACCGGTCATTCTCCGCAACGTGCTGGAAAATCCGGGCTGGTACACCGCCTATACGCCCTACCAGGCCGAAATCGCGCAGGGCCGGCTGGAAGCCCTGCTGAACTTCCAGCAGATGACCATGGATCTGACCGGCATGGAGCTGGCTAATGCCTCCCTGCTTGACGAGGCGACGGCCGCAGCCGAAGCGATGACCATGCTGAAGCGCGTCAATCGCTCGAGCAAAAGTCAGCGTTTCCTGGTTGACGCCAACTGTCTGCCGCAAACCATTGATGTCGTGCGCAATCGCGCTCGCCATCTCGATATTGAAGTCGAGGTTCACGACGATATTGCCCAGGCCCTGGCGGCGGGTGACTGCTTTGGCATTCTGCTGCAGTATCCAGGTGCCAGCGGGGCAGTGGTTGACATCGAACCCATCATCAGCAGCGCTCACGCCAAGGGCGCGCTGGCCGTGGTCGCCGCTGACCTGATGTCGCTGGTCATGCTGAAATCACCGGGTGAGGCGGGGGCCGATGCAGTTGTCGGGTCCGCCCAGCGCTTCGGCGTGCCGATGGCCTACGGCGGCCCGCACGCCGCTTTCCTGGCCACTCGCGAAGACTATCGGCGCAGCCTGCCAGGCCGGATCATCGGCGTTTCTCGCGACCGGCACGGCAACCCGGCGCTGCGCATGGCCTTGCAGACTCGCGAGCAGCATATTCGGCGCGAAAAAGCCATGAGCAACATCTGCACCGCCCAGGCTTTGCTGGCCGTCATGGCCAGCTTCTATGGCGTCTGGCACGGCCCCGATGGTTTGAAGCGCATCGCCGGCCGCATCCATCGCCACGCCAGCCTGATCGCCCATGCCCTGGTCCAGGCCGGCTTCGAGCTTGAGCACGAGCATTTCTTCGACACCGTTTCAATCAGGGTTGACGAACCCAGACGCCAGGCCCTTCTGCATCGCGCTCAGCAGGCCGGACTGAACCTGCGCGCTGACCGCGAGGGTTTTATCGGCATCAGCGTCAATGAATGCACGCGGCGACGTCACACCTCCGCTTTGCTGGCCTTGTTCGACAACGTCAACAGCGATGTCGAGGCGCTGGATCGCGATCTGGCTGCCAATAACAGCGCCATCCCGGCAGCACTGCAGCGAACCAGTGACTTCATGCAGCACGAGGTTTTCAGCCGTTACCACTCAGAGACGGAAATGCTGCGCTATCTCAAGCGCCTTGAAAATCGCGACCTGAGTCTGACCCACGCGATGATTCCGCTGGGCTCGTGCACCATGAAGCTGAATGCCACCGCCGAGATGATCCCGGTCACCTGGCCGGAGTTTGCCGAACTGCATCCGTTCTGCCCCTGGGACCAGGCCCGTGGATACCACTCGATGATCGACGAACTGGAAGGCATGCTTGCCGAGCTGACCGGTTTTGCGGCCATTTCCCTGCAACCCAACGCCGGCTCACAAGGCGAGTATGCCGGCCTGCTGGCGATCAAAGGCTGGCACGAAGCGCGGGGTGAAGAGCACCGCCGGGTCTGTCTTATTCCAGCCTCGGCCCACGGGACCAACCCGGCCAGTGCGCAGATGGTCGGCATGGATATCGTCGTCGTCGGCTGCGACGACCAAGGCAACGTAGATCTGGCCGATCTTGAGAGCAAGATCGAGAAGCACCAGGACAGGCTGGCGGCGCTGATGATCACCTACCCGTCCACCCACGGCGTGTTCGAGGAAGACGTGGTCACGATCTGCAACAAGGTCCGCGCTGCAGGCGGCCAGGTCTATCTGGATGGCGCCAACATGAATGCCCTGGTCGGTTGGTCTCGAATTGCCGATTTCGCCGACGTCTGCCATCTCAACCTGCACAAGACCTTCTGTATTCCGCACGGCGGTGGCGGGCCTGGGGTTGGTCCGATTGGCGTGCGAGAACATCTGGCTCCATACCTGCCGGGCCACGTGACCGGCTTGCTCGGACCCGACCTGGGTTCCAACCCGGCTGTCGCAGCCGCCCCTTGGGGCAGCGCCGGCATCCTCGCTATTTCCTGGGCCTACATTCGGCTGATGGGACACGAGGGCCTGCGCAAGGCAACGCAAGTGGCCATTCTGAACGCTAATTACATCGCCCGCAGACTCAGTGGTCACTTTCAGATTCTGTACCGGGGCCGCAATGACCGCATCGCTCATGAGTGCATCGTTGATCTGCGCCCCTTCAAGGAGCAGGCCGGCATCAGCGAGGAAGATGTGGCCAAGCGCCTGATCGACTATGGATTCCACGCTCCCACCATGTCCTGGCCGGTCGCCGGTACGCTGATGATCGAGCCGACCGAGAGCGAGTCGAAAGCGGAGCTCGACCGCTTTATCGAAGCCATGATTTCGATTCGCGGCGAAATTGACAAGGTTGCATCGGGGCAGTGGGACAAGCAGGACAACCCGCTCAAGAACGCCCCCCATACCATGGCCGAACTGGGTAGCGATCACTGGCAGCACGGTTATACCCGAGAACAGGCTGGCTGGCCGGTCAAATCGCTATATCAAAACAAGTTCTTCCCGAGCGTAGCCCGGGTCGACAATGTTTATGGCGACCGCAACCTGGTCTGCTCGTGCCCGCCGATGGAAGACTGGTTAGAGGCCGGGTGATGCGCTAAAAAAGCACGATCAGCAACCGGTACCCGAGATAAGCGCCGAGGCTGGCCAACACTGCCGGGCGCAGTCGCCCAGGTGCAGCGTACCAATAGCTCATCAGGAACAGGCCGGTCCAGATCATGACCAGGGCGCCGCCTCGCAGCCAGCCATGGATCACGATGTCAAACAGATTGAGCGGAATCGCGAGGGCCACCAGGGCTGCCGGCAACAGGAACCAGGCCCCGTAGCGGGCAATGAGCAGGTCCAGTGATGGACCGCGCTCACCGCGCCTGCCCAACCAGTGGAGCAGGAACAGGGTCACGGCCACCGGAATGGCAATTGTCAGGATGGTCTTGAACGAATTGACCAAGAATCCGAACTCGAAGCGCCAGCTCGAAAACCGCGTAACCTGGCCAATGATGCCGTTGAGGTAAAGCAGACCAAAACCCAGACCCAAGCTGATGAGCCCGTTGATGCGCGATGCCGAGGTATTGCTGTCGGCGAAATGGGCGTCCGGATCGGCCAATACACCGCGCACGTGTTCGACATAACCGCCAGCGGGCGAGGTGGTACTGACGTCTGCTTTCGACGACGCGTTGTTTTCCTGAACTGGCTGCTGCTCGGACATGCCATTATTCTCCCGTTGAAAGTTTGGCCGCGTGCCGTCGATGCGGCACCACGACCATTACTACGGGAAAGCGGCAGACAACACGCCAATCAACCTGCTTCAGCCCTGGTCAGTCCAGCTTTACCGGCGGCTCCGGGCGCTCCGGAAAGCTCGGCGGATGATCTTCGATGCGGTTCATCACCTCTTCGATGGCGCGCTCGAGCTGGCGGTCGCGACCGGCGATCACGCTGGCCGGATCGTTGTCGACCTCGATATCCGGAGTAACGCCCTCACCTTCCACTACATATTCGCCCTCAATACTGGCAAAGCCGAACTCGGGCACGTTGACCACGCCGCCGTCGATCAGCGGACCATGGTTAGTGATGCCGACCACCCCACCCCAGGAGCGCTTGCCAATCAGAGGACCCAGCCCGGCATTGCGAAACTGCCAGGGGAAGATGTCGCCGTCCGAGGCCGAGTTCTCGTCCAGCAGCGCGGCCAGGTGGCCGTTGAAGGCCTGGTTCGGGTAGGTGCTGGTATAGGGCATGGTGCGCGAATAACCCAGCGACAGCGGCCGCCGGCTCAAACGCTCGATCAGCATCTGCGAGACATTGCCGCCGCCGTTGGAGCGAACGTCAATGATCAAGCCGTCCTTGCGCAGCTGGCCGTAGAACCACTTGATGAACTCACGAATGCCCCTCGGGCCCATATCCGGGACGTGCAAATAACCCACCCGTCCGTCGGTTGCCTCGGTGACTCGGCGGTGATTGTCCAGCACCCAGGCCAGGTAATGCAGCGACGACTCGTCATCGATCGGCCTGATCTTGGCGGTGCGCGATTCGCGACCATCGGCGCGGTCGCTGACGGTCAGCACCACGGCTTCGCCCGGCGGCAAATGCAGGCGACGATAGATATTTTCCGAAGCCGACAGCGGCCGGCCGTTGATAGCCAGGATGTAATCACCTTCGCGCACGTCCACCCCGACTTCAGTCAGCGGCGAGCGATAACGCGGCTCGTCATTCTGACCCTCGAAGATCTGACTGATCCGGTACAAATCGCTGTCGATTTCAAAGCGCGCGCCCAGCAAGGCCACCGGATGACGCTCCGGCAACCCTTCGTCTCCACCGCTGACATAGGCGTGGCTGACGTTCAGTTCGGCGATCATTTCACCCATCAGGTAATTCAGATCACTGCGATGGGCAACATGCTCCAGCCACGGACGATACTGTTCACGCAGTGCTTCCCAGTCGTAACCATGCATGTTCTC
>SKQI01000093.1 GCA_007119095.1 Wenzhouxiangella sp.
CGGAGTTATCCGGGATAATGGCGCAGATGTCCTACAACAAGATTCTTCAATGATCCGAATGCCCGACCTTGACGTGGCCTTGCGCGTGGCAAGACAAGCGGCCGCGGCCGCCGACCAGGTGGCCATGAAATATTTCAAAAGCGACCTGGCAGTCGAGCGCAAGGCCGATGCCAGTCCGGTCACCGAAGCGGACCGACGCTGTGAGGAAGTTATTCGCGAGCACTTGCTGGCCGAATTTCCCGACCACGCCATTTATGGCGAAGAATTCGGCCAGCGCGGCGAAAGCGACTATTTGTGGCTGGTCGACCCCATCGACGGCACCCGCAGCTTCATTCGCGGCCTGCCGTTCTGGTCGGTGCAAATCGCGCTGATGGTCCAGGGGGAACTGGTGCTGGGTGTGTCTTCGGCTCCGGCGTTCCAGGAAACCGCCTGGGCGGTGCGCGGCCAGGGGGCCTGGATCAATGATCGGCCGGTCAAGGCCAGCGCCACCAAAAGCCTGGAAGAGGCCGATGTGTCGTTTGGCAACCTGCGCTCCCTGGCCGGCAGCAACGGCTGGGCCTGGGCCGGCCAGATCGTGGCGCGTGCCGCGCGCAGTCGCGGTTACGGCGACTTCTATTCCTACCATCGCTTGGCCGATGGCAGCCAGGATGTGGTCATCGAAAGCGATGTAAACATTCTCGATATTGCGGCGTTGACGGTCATCGCGCGCGAGGCCGGTGCCGTGATCACCGATCTCGAAGGTGCTGATATCGGGCTGGAAACGACCTCTGTCCTGGCGGCGCCATTGCGCCTGCATCAATATTTGCTGGGCCTGCGTCATGATTGACGAGAGCCGCTTCAAGCCACTGCCCAAGGTCCACGGCAGGCGCGAGCGCCGGCCGGCGGACTTGTTCAAGGTCGAGCAGGTGGAGCTGGAGTTCTCCAACGGTCAGCGACGAACCTACGAGCGCCTGATCAGTCGCGGTCTCGGCGCGGTGATCGTGGCTGCGATGCCGGATGATGATCATGTTCTATTGATCCGGGAATACGCCTGCGGCATGCATCGCTACGAGCTTGGTCTTCCCAAGGGCAGGCTGGATCCCGGCGAAACCTTGCTCGAGGGTGCCAACCGTGAACTGCAGGAGGAATGTGGTTTCGGTGCCCGGCAACTCGAAGAAATCGGCCATCTCAGCCTGGCTCCCGGCTACATGACCCATGTTACCCATATTGTGCTGGCGCGCGATCTCTATCCCTCGCGCCTGCCTGGCGATGAACCGGAGCAGCTGGAAGTGTTTCGTTGGCCGCTGAAAAAACTGGCTGAACTGGTCAAGCGCCCGGACTGTACCGAAGGGCGCAGCATCGCGGCCATGTACATGATCCGCGACCATATCGCGGCAAGCAACTGAATCGCAGGCTTAAAACGGTTTGCCCACGACCAGGACGACGATGCCGATCAGAAATACGGCAGGCACTTCGTTGAAAAAGCGAAACCAGCGCGAGGACCGCTGATTACTGCCCTCCCGAAACACGCGAACCAGACGGGCGCACCAGACGTGGTAGCCCACCAGGCCGGCGACCAGGGTCAGTTTGGCATGCATCCAGCCGGCACCGCTGAGGTGCCAGGGTTCAATCGCCAGCAACGTCAGCCCGAGTCCCACGGCGAGCGCGCCACCGATGTGGGTGATCATCAGCAATCGCCGTTGCATGACCAGTAATAGGTCAAAGCGACTACCCTCAGGGTTCTCCGCAGCATAGACAAAAAGCCGCGGCAGATAAAACAGACCGGCAAACCAGGTGACGACGAAAATGATGTGGAAGGCTTCCAGCCAGTCGTTCAGACTCATCTTGAATAGGCTCGGTGAATTGTCAGCAGAAGACGTATTTTGACCGACGCAGAGCGCGCACTCAACTTGACGATCATGGTCGAGCGTTGTATAAACCTATGGCACTTTACAAAAATTGCATGAAATTACAACATTATAGGTGTTGAATATAACAAGTGCGAATGACCATCCGGTTTGGGGCATGTCGATTAAAGCGGTCTTTGCGGGCCGCTTTTTTTTGTCAAGTTGCCAGGGTTCGCCTGGTGGTTGGTCAGCGCGGTTGACACCGGTTGCTTCAGCTGGCGCTACAATTGGGGGCAACAGGCACGATTCGATTTGGAGCAATCTTATGATGCAGCCAGAACCACTCGTATTTACCGAAGCGGCGGCCGCCAAGGTCCGGGAGCTCATTCTCGAGGAAGCCAATCCAGCGCTGAAGCTGCGGGTCTACATCAGCGGCGGCGGCTGTTCCGGGTTCCAGTACGGCTTCACCTTCGACGAAAATGTGGATGAAGGCGACGTCGCCGTTGTACGCAACGACGTCACCCTGGTGGTCGACCCCTTGAGTTTTCAATATCTGGAGGGCGCCGAGGTGGATTACAGCGAGAGCCTGCAAGGGGCTCGCTTCGTCATCCGCAATCCCAACGCGGCGACAACCTGCGGCTGTGGATCATCGTTCGGCATTGCCTGATCATCTGTCCGTTACATCTTTTGCCATCCGGTTCGCGACCAGCGTGGTAGGCGCGTCGTGACCATTCTGATTGTTCTGGTTGGCCTGCTGATCAGCCATTTCGCCACCGGTTTCCGACACCTCAGACGTTTCCACTGGGTTGGGCCTTTCCTGATTTGGCTGCAGAACCGATTGTCGGGTCACCCCTGGGCGGTGGTGGTGGGTCTGATCGTTGCCACAGCAGCCATATCCTGGCTGGCGCTGTGGTTTGCAACCGCACTGCTTGGCTTTGTCGGCGCTTTCTTGCTGGCCCTGATCGTTTTCATTTTGACCATCGGTCCGCGCGATCTGGATCGCGACGTGGCAATCATCAGCGGTCAGGTCCAGGCCGATGGCGACGAGCAGCATGCAGCCTACCGCTCGATGCGGCTGACAGCCGAGTCGCAGGCCCCTGAGGCAGCTGCTGCCGTGCTTCACGCAGGCCTGTCCCGCTGGTTCGGCTTGTTGTTCTGGTTTGTCCTGCTTGGCGTTCCCGGCGCGCTGATCTACCGCCTGACCCGGGTGGCCCTGCAGGTGGAGCAAGTTGATCCGAGTGTGCTGGAGTGGCTGGCTCGGCTCCGTCTGGTTCTGGACTGGCCCGTGTTGGCGCTGCTCAGCCTGTCGTTGGCGCTGGTCAGCGATCTGGATCGCGTGTTCTCTGCCTTGCGTTCACAACACGAAAATATTCCGATATGGGTGATGACTCCCTCGCTGCTTGACCGTCTGGCCGATACCCTGGTCAACGAAAGCAGCGACTTCCAGGACGGATTGGCGCTTGGCCATCAGGCCATCTGGCGAATCCTCGTGCTGTGGCTGGTGGTGCTCAGCATTCTGTTATTGGCCGGCTGGCTGGCCTGAATTCTGCAGGAAATACATCATGAAAACTTCAATTTTTTGGCTGGTTGCGCTTTTGGTGGGCATGACCAGTCTGCAACTGAAGGCCGACGAGACCTGGGTGCGCTGTGGCAGCCTGGTCGACGTTAGCGGTGGCCAGACGCTTGGCGCGCATACCATTGTGGTCAACGAAGGGCGCATTGATGAGGTGCGTGGCGGTTATCCGGAAGCACCAGATGAGGTTGCCGTGCACGACTTGTCGGCACTGGTCTGTCTGCCCGGGCTGATGGATATGCATACTCACTTGAGCTCGGAGTTCAGCCCCCAGGCCTACATACAGCGCTTTACCCTGAACGAGGCGGATATCGCCCTACGCGGGGCCAACTTTGCCCGGATTACGCTTGAAGCCGGCTTTACCACCGTGCGTGATCTCGGGGATTCGTTCAACGTCTCCATTGCCCTGCGCGAGGCGATCAACAGCGGCCAGGTGGTCGGGCCGCGGATATTTACCTCGGCCAAGTCGCTGGCAACCACGGGCGGCCATGCTGACCCGACCAACGGCTGGCGGCAGGACCTGATGGGCGATCCCGGCCCGCGCGAGGGCGTGATCAACAGCGCCGAGGATGCCCGCCAGGCCGTGCGCCAGCGCTACAAGGACGGTGCTGATCTGATCAAGATCACGGCAACGGGTGGCGTCCTGAGCGTGGCCAGAAGCGGTCAGAACCCGCAGTTTCTGATCGAGGAGATCGAAGAGATCGTGCGTATCGCCCGCGACTACGAGATGCACGTCGCCGCGCATGCGCACGGCACCGAAGGCATGCGCCGGGCCATTCTGGCCGGCGTGCACTCCATCGAGCATGGCACTTACATGGACGACGAGGTGCTGGACTTGATGGTGGAGCGTGGCACCTGGTACGTGCCCACCATTTCAGCCGGCCGCTTTGTCGCCGACAAGGCAGAAATCGACGGCTACTTCCCGCCCATCGTCGCCGCCAAGGCAGCCGAGATCGGGCCGCTGATTCAGGCTACCTTCGGCCGCGCCCAGGCGGCCGGCGTGCGTATTGCCTTTGGCACCGATTGCGGCGTTTGCCCGCACGGCAGTAACGCGCGTGAGTTTGAATACATGGTCGAGGCAGGCATGTCGCCGGCCAATGCCTTGCGCAGTGCCACGCTCAACAGCGCCGAGTTGCTGGGGCTTGAAGATGAGCTGGGCCGGATTCAAGCCGGCTTCATCGCCGATATCATCGCTGTGCCTGGCGACCCGCTGGAAGATGTCGGCCAGCTATCCGATGTCCGTTTCGTGATGCGCGATGGCGCGGTCTACCTGCATCACGAATGAGTTCGCCTGCTTCGTTGCCTTACTCAGCATAGCCGCTGAGCTCGGTATAGCCACGCCCGATGATTTCCCCCGAGGTATGATCGGCCACGTCGATCATGCCCTCCCAGTAGCGCACGGATCGGGTCCATAGCTGGTTGTTGAACAGCGGGCGGGTGACCAGGTCCAGCTCGGCATCGGGTACCTGGATGCGCCAGCTCAATGGCCAGCGATGGCCGTCCGGATCACGCCACCAATCCAGCGCCTCGGTGGCGAAATCGTCGGCAGCCAGGGTGGTGTAGCTGCCGTCCGATTCAACCAGGGCGCCGGCTGACCAGCGCGAGGCCTCACCCTGGTGGTCGCGCAGGCGATAGACCATCAGGTCGCGGCCGTCGTCCAAGTGCAGCGCGAACCAGTCCCAGCCGGCCAGGGTGTCAGACAGCTGGTTCGAGCCCCACTCGCGGTCCAGCCAGGCCAGGCCTTCGACTGCTATCCATTCGTCGTCCAGACGAATGCGGCCGCTGCTGTCCAGGCGCGTCGCCGAGTAATAGCGCGAGGCATTGCCGGGTTCAGGTCCCTTGCGGCTGTAGCCACGGTCACCCTGGAATACCAGTGGTCGAGTTTGGTTCAGGTCGAGCTGAAGGGCGAACTCGCCGGCATCAGCGCTCAGGTGCCAGCCCTCGGGGGTGGCGTTGACCGTCCAGTCGCGCAGCCACCATTGTTCTGGCGTGGCCCCGGCCAGTCCCAGCGCGCCGCGGGCAAAGCGTTCAGCCTGGAAAAAGCGCTCCGTTTCGGCGTCGCTCAAAGCCAGGTGGGCCATCCACAGTGCATCGGCTGACCAGGCTGAATCGGCTGTCTGGGGCTCATTCAGGGCGAATCGAAACAAGGTGAACTGAAAACCCAGCCGCTGGCCGGCTTCGGATTCGAAGTTGCCGGTGAAATACCACCACTCGCTGCGGTATTCCGGGTGAGCGCCATGGGCGTCGGGAAACTGCAGTGGCAGCGGTTCGGTGACGCGGCGAAAATGCTCGGGCGCATCGCCCAGTACCTGGCTCAGGCCGATCTGGCCCAGGTCTGATTCGGGCGCGCGAGTCTGCCAGGCCAGCCAGATGACCAGACTAGTGACGACCAGGCCGAGTAGTGCTAAATCGAAACGCATCAGCGGCTCCTCAGCAAGGGGGCAGGGTCACGTCGCAAGATGCGCCAGGCCGGGTACAGTCCGGCCAGGGCGCCGGCCAGCAGGGCCAGCGGCAGCATCGCCAGCCAGGGCGTCAGCGGCAGGCTCAGCGGCAAGGTCCAACCGAACGCTCGCGGCTGGACAATCAGCGACAGGCCGGTATGGATGCCGAAACTGATCGGGATGGCCAAAATGGCAGCGGCGGCGGCCAGGGCGGTGGTTTGGGCGACAACCCAGGCCAGCAAGCCGCGCCGGGTAAGCCCAAGTGCGCGCAAGGTGGCATAGTCACGGCCCCGCTCCAGGCCCAGCGCCAGCAGGGCGCTGACCAGGGCGACCAAGGCAATCATGCCGACCAGCAGGGCCAGTGCCCAGGAAATACGGAAAGTGCGATCGAAAATGGCCATGGTCTGGCTGCGGACCTGTTCGCGGGTGGTCAGGTTGACCTCAAGCGACAGGGCGTCGAGTCTGGCTTCGATCGATTCGACGGAGCCTTTCAGATACAGCCCCAGGCTGTCGCGTCGCGGGTCGTCAAACAGCTCGCGGTAGTGACTGGCATCGATGGCAATGGCCCCGCGGTCGCTGCCATAGTCGCGATAGATGGCCAGCACCGGCAAGCGCTGCTCGCCCGCCGGCGCCAGGATGCTGATTTCCTGGCCAACATCAAGCTGGCGGTGGCGTGCCAGGGGCTCGGTAATCAAGACGCCACGGCCGGCGATGAAGGCGTCGCGGGCCTGATCCGGATCGCCGGCCAGCCAGTCGAAGCCGTCCCAGGCCGGACTGGGCAAGTCAAAAGCGATCAGGCGGGTGCCGTCCGGCAGCTCGCGCTGGCGCGCGCTGGACATGTGCAGCACTTCCGGCCAGGCTTCGATCTGGACGACCAGGCGGTCGTCAATCTGGCCGCTGCTGACGGTCAGGTACACATCGGCTCGCAGCAGCCGATCGACCCAGTCATCGACCGTGATTCTGAAGCCCAGCACCATCATCGCCATGCCGGCGCTCAGGCCCAGCGCCAGGCTGAGCGCGGCCAGTGCCGGTGCAAGCCGGGCGCGAGCCTGGCGCAGCATGCCCACCGCCCGCCCGGACAGGCTGTTTGCCCGCAATCTGTGCCAGGCCGCCAACAGCGCCATCCCGGCCGTTGGAGCCAGCAGGGCGGCCGCACACAGCCATAGGAACAAGCCAACCAGGGCGGCGGTCAGGCCATCGCTCAAGAAAAAGCTGACACTGCCGGCAAGCGCTGGCACCAG
>SKQI01000244.1 GCA_007119095.1 Wenzhouxiangella sp.
ATCCTTGCCCCTGCGGCTACCAGGGTGATCCATCCGGGCGCTGCAGCTGTACCCCGGACCAGGTCCGGCGCTACCGTGATCGCATTTCCGGTCCGCTGCTGGATCGGATCGATCTGCAGGTCGAGGTGCCGCGCCAATCTTTGAACGGGCAGGCGCCCGGCGAACCGTCCGAAGCGGTGCGGGAGCGGGTGATGGCTGCGCGTCAGCGCCAGACTGCGCGAGGTCTGATCAATGCCCGCCTGGGCGTGGCAGGCATTCGCGATCACTGTCAGCTTGGCCAGCGCCAGTCGCGCCTGCTCGAAAGCGCCTGCGAGCGGCTCAATCTCTCCGCTCGCGCTCATCACCGCATCTTGCGTGTGGCTCGCACCATCGCCGATTTGGACGCGGCGGATAGCATCGACCTTACCCACCTCACTGAAGCGATCGGCTACCGCCAGCTGGACCGCGGGGGACATTGATCCGAGATGAGTTTCGGAACGACTTGAGCGCCCATGACTTGCGCCCATTTACCAATCATTCACTATCGTCGCTGGATCTCCAGTTAGCATAGAGGCTGGCTCGCGTCTGCTGGTTTTGATTTGAATCGTTTCTTCCTGATCCTTGTCTTGTTGACGGCAAGCGGCCTGGCGCGAGCCGATGCCGTCGTTGTTGATATCAGCGGGGTTGATGGCGCCATGCTGACCAATGTCCGGGCCCATCTTGGCCTGGTGCGGGCTGAGCGTTTGGAGGACGTTTCGTCGTGGCGTCTGCGTCAGTTTGCCGATGATGCGCGCGGCGAGATTCGCGAAGCACTGCGGCCGTTCGGTTACTACCGTCCCCGCATCGAGGTGCGTCTGGACGAGCCAGAGCGCGAGGGTCGTCCCTGGCGTGCAAGGATTCGGATTGAGCCGGGCCAGCCGACGCGCATCGAACAGGTCAATATCGAGTTTCAAGGCGACGGTCAGGATGATGCCGAACTGCTGGCCTGGCGCGACGAATGGCCGTTGCCGTCGGGCAGTGTGCTTCGCCACGAGGCCTATGAAAGCGCCTGGCGCGAGTTGGACAGTCTGGCCCGCGCCCGCGGCTATTTCGAGGCCAGCTTTCGCGAACGCCGGGTCACGGTTGACCCGGATCGTGGCACGGCCGAAGTCAGGATTCGCTTTGACACCGGCCCACGCTATCGCTTCGGCCGTTACGAAGTGCCTGAGTCGATATTTGCCGAACGTCTGATGGATCGGTTGACCATCATCGAGCGAGACGAGCCATTTACCAGTGCGCGTCTTGACGAGCAACGAGAAACCCTGGTGCGCACCGGGCTGTTTACGCGCGTGATCGTCGAGGAGCAGCGTGATCGGGCAGATGAACGCGTAGATCTCCTCTACCGGCTTGAGCCCAGGCCGCCGAACTCCTATCGAATTACTGCGGGCGTTGGCACCGATACGGGCGCCCGGGTGCAGCTGGGCTGGCAGCGCCATTACCTGTCTTCGCGTGGCAACCGACTCGATTCAGGCCTGGGCGCCCAGCAGCGCAACAACGAATACGTGCTGCGCAGCGAGTATCAGCATCCTCGCGGCAGCAAGCCTTCGGACTTTCTGACCCTTGGCGGTGTGCTCAGACGTGAGCAGGACAATTTTCGCTTTAACGACGAGGACCGACGAGAGGCGGTTTTCGACGCCTACAGCGGGCGTCGGGAACAGGCGGAATTGAGCGTCGGTCGCCTGCAGGAGCGCCGACCATTTGGCTTCTGGGGCGCCCGCATCGAGGAACGGATCGGGCTTTCCTTCCTGAATGAATCCTTCGATGCCTTCCGCGAGGCCAGCTTCAGTGAAGAGAACGAAGCCTTGCTGGAGACCAACCCCGAGCTGGCCGATTTCCTGCAGACCACCACCAACACCCTGGCCCTGGGTGCGCGCTGGCGCTTGCATAACACCAGCGGCAGCGGCTTTTTTGCCCAGGGGCAAATCCTTGAGGCTCGGGTGCTGGCCGCACATGAATCGGTCGGATCGGACGTCAGCTTTGCCCAGGCCTACCTGGGCGGGCGCTGGCACCAGATCTTCGGCGACCGGCACAAGCTGCTGCTGCGTGGTGAGGTCGGCTATACCGATGCCGCGACCGAAACCATCGAGCTTGGCCTGGATGATCGCGAGCTGACCCTGAGCATTACCGAGCTGCCCGAGCGCTACCGCTTCAAGACCGGCGGCGACCGAACCGTGCGCGGCTATGGTTTCGAAACACTGAGCACGAACCGCAACGGCGGCAACCATATTCTCACCGCCTCTCTGGAGTACGAGTTCCGGGTCGGGCAGGACTGGACGCTGGCCGCCTTCTATGATGTCGGCAACGCCTTCAACGAATGGAATCAGCGCAAACTAAAGCGCGGGGTCGGTGTCGGATTCCGCTGGTACACGATCATCGGCCCGATCCAGGTCGACGTCGCCCAGGCCCTGGATGACATTGACCAGCCCTGGCGCCTGCACTTTTCCATCGGAACCCGACTGCTGTGAAGAAACTGCTGCTGATCACCGCGATCGTCGTTGTCTTTCTGGTCGTTTTGCTGGCCTCGACCTGGTGGTGGCTGACCTCTTCCCGTTCGGGCGCACAGTGGGGTCTGGAACGGGCCCAGGGACAGCTGGAGCTGCTGGAATGGTCCAGCCTGGAAGGCAGCCTGCGCCGAGGCCTGGTTGCACGCGACGTCGTCCTGGAGCAGGCCGGTACCCGGGTCACGGTCGAGCGCCTGGAACTGGCCGCCGTCGTGCGCCTGCCGCCGGGCTTGTCGGCCGAGGTCGACTGGGTGCGCGTATTCGGCGTTGATGTCTACCTGCCCGAGCCGGATCCCGATCCGCCCGAGCCGGAACCATTTACCCTGCCTGACCTGGCCAGCCCGGTGCCGGTGCGGGTGCGCGAGCTGCGGGTCGAGCGCCTGGCCATCCATCCTTATGCCGAGGAGCCGAGCGACCCGTTTGAGATTCAGCGTATCGAGCTTGCTGGCAAGTATTACCAGCGACTGGACCTGGACCATCTGCGCGTGGCAATCGACGAATCGCGCCTGGCAGCCAGCGGCCACTGGCAGCTGGCAGAGCCCTTTGGCGGCGAGCTGGATCTGGAATTGAGCCACCGTCTTGACGAGGTGGAGTTCGATGCCCGCCTGGGTGTGAGCGGCCGCCTGGCATCGCTGGAAATTGACCTGGAAACCGAAGGGCCGCTGCAGGCCAAAGGCCAGGTGCGCCTGCGCGGTCTGCCGGATGAAATTGATGCCACGGTCAGGCTGGACGGTGAGTTTGGCGACTGGTCGGAGCTGGACTATCGGGTGCGCGATATCGAACTCAACGCTAGCGGCGGCATTGCCGCCTGGCAGGCGCGTTTGGGCGCGCGCGTTGAAGGCCCGGACATTCCGACCAATCGCATCGTCGCCGAGGTCAGCGGCGATACCCGGGAATTGAATATCGAGTCCCTGCGGGTCGAGGCGCTCAGCGGCGAGCTGGAAGCCAGCGGTCGGATGCTGCTGACCGGGGAACTGGATGCCGCCCTCGATGTGCGCCTGGAAGGACTGGATCTGACCGAGATCTACCCTGACTGGCCGGAGCGGGCGCGCCTGGGGGGGCGGCTTGAGCTGGCCGCGGTCGGCGATACCTTCCGCCTGGAGGCGCTGGAGCTGAGCGCACCGCCCACCGCTCTGACCCTCACCGGTTCCGGTTACTTCGAGCCGGAAGCCGATCGGCTTGACCTGTCGCTGGACTGGCGCGACCTGTACTGGCCGCCGGTGGCCGATGCGTCGGAACGGCTGTTTGCCAGCGAGTCCGGACGGGTGCGCCTGCGCGGCGCGATCAGCGACTGGCAGCTTGAACTCGACGCGCTGCTACGCGCGCTGGGACAGCCACCGGTGCGGGTACGGGCCGAGGCCAGCGGCGACGAAAACCAGGCCCGGGTCCAGCGGCTGCATCTTGATGCTGATCGCTATGGCCGAGTTGAGGTCAGCGGTGAAGTTGGCTGGGCGCCCGAGCCCAGGGGTGCGCTCAGCCTGGCCCTGATCGATGCCGACCCGGGTCAGTTCGTGGCCGAATTGCCCGGACAGCTCAGCAGCCAGCTTGAGCTGCGTTTCGATTCAGCCACGGATCTGACCGTTGACCTGGTCAATATCGACGGTGAGCTGCGCGGTCAGCCGGTCAGCGGCCAGGGTGCGATTGCCATCCAGGAAGAACGCCCGGAGGCCGGCAGTCTGGCTCTGGACTTTGGCGACAACCGCTTGACCATCGACAGTAGCGACGGGCGCGAATGGCAGTGGCGCCTGGAAGGCCGGGCCTTGCACCAGGTCTGGCCTGAGTTGTCGGGCACGCTGGCACTGGAAGGTCGGGTTGATCCATTCGCGCGGCGTTTGCAGATGGACGGCCGAATCGAGGCCAGCACGGTTGGCGATATCACCCTGCGGGAAGCGGAATTGAATGCCAGCGTGGACTGGAACGACCCACCCGAAATCAGTCTCAGCCTGAACGTGGATGATCTGGATCTGAACCCCTGGGAGCGCCTCGAACGCATTGAATTCGATTTGACAGGCGGCTGCAGCGAGCATCGATTCGGCTTGAACGTCAACGCCCAGCGCGGCAGCCTGGACCTGGGCGGCGGCGGCGCGTTGCCGGACTGCTTGAGTGGTGGCCGGGCCTGGGCCGGCGCGCTGGAGCGCTTCTACCTGGCAGAAACCATCGCTGGCGACTGGGTGCTGAGCCAGCCGCTGGCGATCAGCGCTGCGCCGGACGGCATCGAAGCGGGTCCGGCCTGCCTGGTCGAGACCGCTACCCGCGAAGGGCGGCTATGCCTGCGCCGGCTGGAAATCGACGGCGACAGCCGGGTTGAGGTGGGCCTGGAGAAACTGCCGATGGACCTGGTGCTGCTGGCCCTGGACCCGGGATTCCACATGACCAATCGCCTGTCGGGGGAAATCAGCGCGGCCTGGAGCGAGGCGGCCGGCCTGCGCGATGTCTCGGGCTTTCTGGCCCTGGACTCCGGCGGTCTGACTCCGCTGGGTTCCGATGACAAGCTGTTGACCATCGACAGCCTGCGTCTGGACCTGCAGCCCGACGGGGATGAATTCATCCTTGATCTGCAGGCCTTGCTGGAGGGTGAAAGCGAGCTGCGCGGGCAAGCCCGGCTGGTCGACCTGAATGACTTGAGCTCGGCGACCGTGAATGCGGGCGCACGTCTCAACCTGCCCGATATCGGCGTGTTCAACCGGCTCGTTGCCGAGCTCGACCAGCTGGGAGGCAGCCTGATGGCCGACCTGGAAGTCAGCGGGCCTTTGCTCGGCCCGGCGATCCAGGGCGAGGCGCGCTTGCGCGACGGGCTGGTGGTTCACGCGCCGCTGGGCTTGAGGGTCAGCGACATCGAATTTGATCTGGACGGGGCCAACGACAGGGCCCGCTTGAGCGGTCGCATGCTCTCCGGTGAAGGCCATCTCAGCCTCAATGGCGAGGTGGCCCAGGACGATGGCAAGTGGGCCTATGAGTTGGCCGTAGACGGGCAGCGCTTCCGCTTTGCCGATGCCAGCTGGCTGCAGCTCGATGCCAGCCCCAGACTGCAACTGGCCAGCCGCGGCGAGCGCCTGGACCTGGACGGCGACATTCACATCGATCGGCTGCGCGCCGGTCTGCCGCCCGGCAGCGAGGATCGGGTCTCGGTGTCGGATGACGTGCGCGTGCTGGGCGAGGTCGACGATGATGAAGATCAGCCCGAAGTGCGCCTGGAAGGCCGCCTTGGTATTCATATGGGCGATGATGCGCGCCTGGCTGCACTTGGCATGCAGGCCGTGTTGGCCGGCGAGCTCGAATTGTTGTGGGAACCCAACAGTGCGCTGCCGCGCGGGCGCGGCATGATTCGCCTGCCCGAAGGTTCTTATCGTGCTTACGGTCAGAACCTGGAAATCCGTGATGGTGAAATCCTGTTCAGCGGCCACCCCCTGGACAACCCCCGCCTGGACATTCGCGCGATTCGCGACATCTTCGGCGACCCGCAGGTCGACGAGGCCGGTGTCCACATCCGCGGTCCGGCCCGGAATCCGACTATTACCCTGTTCACCGAACCACCGACCAGCGAGGAAAAAGCCCTGGCTTACGTGATCACTGGTGCCGATTTTGACCATGCCGGTGGTCAGGGTGCGGTCAACGTTGGGTTCTACCTGCTGCCGCGCCTTTTTGTCAGCTACGGCATCGGCCTGTTCGAAGCTGGCAACGTTCTGTCCGGTCGCTTCGAACTGTCCCGCCGCTGGGGCGTACGCGTGGTTTCCGGCGAGCGCGACACGGGGGTGGATTTGAGTTTTGCGTTGGATAGATAGGGACGGGTTACGGTTTCCGGTTTCCGGTTTCCGGCAGTCCACTCCGCGTTAAAATGCTCGCGTTGCCGCACCGGAAAACCCCATGCCCACCACCGACAAATGCCTGCAGGAAACCTGGGCCCCCGACAACGCCTGCTTCGGCTGTGGGCCGGCCAATGAGAAGGGCTTGCGCATTCGTTCCTTCGTCGCCGGGGACAAGGTCGTTGCCGACTGGACGCCCGAGCCGCATCACGAGGCTTTTCCCGGCGTGCTCAACGGCGGCATCATCGGTTCACTGCTGGACTGTCACTGCAACTGGACCGCGGCCTGGCACCTGATGGACACCGGCGGGCTGGAGCGGCCGCCTTGCACGGTGACCATGGAATACACGATCAAGCTGCGCCGGCCCACGCCTACAGATGGATCGTTGCATCTGGAAGCCAAGGTGGTCGAATCGGACGGCAAGGTGGTGACGGTCGAAGGCTGGCTGTACGCCGGCGACAAGCTTTGCGACCACTGCATCGGCAAATTCGTCGCGGTCGAACCCGGCCACCCGGCCTTCCACCGCTGGTAATTGATGTCCCGCAATGTCGAGATCAAGGCGCGGGTTGCTGACCTGGCCGCGCTGGAAGCCAGAGTGCAAGCGATTGCCGACAGTGGCCCGATGGACATCTTCCAGGACGACTGTTTTTTCCAGAGCCCCGAGGGTCGTCTGAAACTGCGTGACTTCGGCGACGGGCGCGGCGAGCTGATCTATTACCAGCGCCCCGACCAGTCCGG
>SKQI01000210.1 GCA_007119095.1 Wenzhouxiangella sp.
AGGTTGCCGGGTTAATGCCCGGCCGGAACGGCCGGGGCCGCGAAGCGAAGGCATTTGCGGACATGTGCCGCAAATGCCGCGCAACGAATACCGTAGGTATTTCGTTGCCGGTTTAATAATTTGTGTAGAGACTGAGAAGGGAAAATGAAATCATCACTATCGCGTTTTTTGACGTTGCTGACGCTGGCCGTGGCCATGGTTGTTCTTTCCGCCTCCTGCGCCCGCGACCGTCCGCCCCCGCCAACCACCGTATCGGTAACCCTGAACGCCAGCGCCGAGGTCAATCCGGACAGGAATGACCGGCCATCCCCCATCGTGGTCCGGGTTTATGAACTGCGCTCGGCTGGTGTGTTCGAGATCACTGACTTTTTCAGCTTGCTTGAACAGGATTCCGCCATTCTGGGGTCTGACCAGATTTCTCGGTGGGAGTATCAGCTTGAGCCGGGTGAGCAGGTGGCGCTTGACGCGGAGTTCCGCAGCGGATCAGGATATGTCGGTGTTCTGGCCGCCTACCGGGATATCGAGCATGCTCGCTGGCGAGCGGTTCAGCCCATTCACCCCAATCGTGCGAACGATCTTGAAGTTGTGCTGGAGCGGCTAGAGGTTTCCATCCGGCAGCAACGATAAGCAGTGAGATCAACGTCACGTTTTTCAGCGGGTTTACGTTATTCAAGGTGTATACTGCCTGCGAATCGTCGATTCGTGGCTGTCCCTGTTTGCTCGCGCAAGCCCATCTAGGCGGAATAAGCGATGTCATGGAAAAGTCGGGTGATCTGGTCGGAGGGCATGTTCCTTCGTCCGCAGCACTTTCAACAGTTTGATCGCTACCTGCAGCGATACGTCGACGCGCGCGCGACGCTGGCGCGCTCCAATGCCTGGGGCTTTGATCAGCTCAAGCTTGACGACGCCGCCCTGAAAACCGGGAAAATTGCGCTGGAGCAGGCCAGCGGTGTTTTCCCTGACGGAACGCCCTTCAGTTTCCCAGCCGAAGACGAGGCGCCGCCACCCCTGGATGTCCAGGACAATCTGAAAAACGCGCTGGTGTACCTGGCCGTTCCGGTGATGAAGTCCGGCCGGCCAGAGTTCGACCGACCGGATGGCGATCAGAACCTGGCCCGCTATCGTTCGGACCTGAGCGAAACGAGAGACTCGGTGGCCGGCTCGAATGTGGTGGCCGATATTGAAGTCGCCCGAATCAACGGCCGCTTCATGGTCGACTCGGAAGATCGCAGTGAGTACGCCTGCATCCCGATGGTCCGCATCACGGAGAAGCGAGCTGATGCGTCGATTTTGATCGATGCTGATTTCATCCCAACCATGGCCAATTGTCTCGGGCATCCCGTGCTGCAGGCCTATACCAAGGAAATTCAGGGCTTGCTCAAGCACCGAGCCGAAGCGCTGGCTGCTCGCGTGTCCCAGTCTGGCCGAGGGGGAGTCGCGGAGATCGCGGACTTTCTGCTCCTGATGCTGGTCAACAGCAAAATCCCGCTGGTTCACCACTTTGCCCAGCGCAACGGGCTGCATCCAGAGCATTTGTACGAGGCGCTGATCGAGTTGGCCGGCGAGCTTGCCAGCTTTGCAGGGCAGGAGAAGATGGCAACCACCTACCCAAGCTATCAGCATGACAAGCTTCAGGAGACCTTTCATCCCGTCATGCTCGATCTGCGTAATGCGCTGAGTATGGTGATTGAGCAGAACGCAGTGGCCATTCCGCTGGTAGAGAAAAAGTACGGAATACGAGTCGGACGAATTCCCGATCGCGGTCTGGTCGACGACTCGGTGTTTGTGCTTGCTGCCAAAGCGGCGCTGTCCGGAGATCAACTGCGCACGCAGTTGCCGCGCCAGATCAAAATCGGATCTGTCGAAGTCATTCGGGAACTCGTCAACAAGCAGGTGCGTGGCATTGGTACATCGCCGCTGCCGGTGGCGCCCCGCCAAATTCCCTACCATGCCGGCTTCAGCTACTTCGAGCTGGATCGAACCAGCCAATATTGGAAGGATCTCAAGACCAGCGGTGGTATCGCCCTGCATGTGTCAGGTGATTATCCAGAGCTGGAAATGGAGCTCTGGGCAATCAGGCAATAGCCCCCGACGGGCGAAACCATGGAGGAGCGGTTTCAAGGTTGAATGATGATGACTAGCAACGACCCGTTTTTCCCATCTGCTGCTTCCGATCGAACAGTGATCAAGCCGGTGCCGGGTGGACGTTCGCCGTCGCGAACCAGTCCGCCGGGTGGAAAGGCACCGCCGCCGCCCCCGCCCGGTCCACCGGGCGGTGGTTCCGGTCGCGGCGGCGGCCTTGAGGAGCTTTCATCCGGCCCGGGCATGAATCCGCTGGAAGCGGCGGCCGCTCATTTGCTGAATTTGGCCGCTCACCTGAAGACCTCAACTGAGCAGCCGGATCTGGCCGCGCTCAGAGACCGCATCGTGCGACAGTTGAAATCCTTCGAGGATGATGCCCATCGGGTGGGTTACAGCACTGAAGTGGTCGGGTATGCGCATTACAGCCTGTGTGCCTTCATCGATGAAGTAGTGCTGGGGACGCCCTGGGGTAGCCGCAGTCGCTGGCAGGAAAACAGCTTGCTCAGTCAGTTCCATCGGGAAACCTGGGGTGGGGAGCAGGTCTTCAAGATCATCGATCGGGTCAAGCGTAACGCCAGTGCCAATGTTGATCTTCTGGAATTCCTCTACGTCGTTCTGGGCCTGGGCTTCGAAGGCGCTTACGGTGCGCGCAGTGATGGACGTGAGGCGCTGGGCAAGTATCGGGACTCGTTGTATGAAACCATTCGTAACCAGCGGCCGGAACGGGATAACGATCTGTCTATCAACTGGCGCGGGTCGAATGCTGGAAAACCCGGGCTCGCCGGTTACATTCCGCCCTGGGCCATTGCCTGCGTTGCCGCGGCCCTGATGCTGCTGACCTTCTTCTTTTTCAGTCTTGTGCTCAACCAGTCCTCCGACCCGCTGCTTGGCCGCCTGGCCGCGCTGGATGGTATGGCCATCGCGCGTTTGGAAATCGCCGAGCGGGCTCCCGGTCCTGAGTCAGAGACACTCTATCAGTCGCTGTCCCGGCTGCTGGCTGAAGATATTTCAGCCGGCAATGTTTTATTGGAGAGGGACGGTAGACGGGTGATCATTCGAATTGCCGGAGACGGCCTGTTCGCCTCCGCGCAAGCCAGGGTCGAATCCGACCGACTGCCGATGATCAAGCGGATTGGTGATGCCCTTGGCGAGGTGCGGGGTCAGGTGCTTGTGACCGGGCATTCAGACAACCTGCCCATTCGGTCCGTGCGTTTTCCTTCCAACTGGCACTTGTCTGAGGCACGCGCCGAGTCGGTGACCCGGTTGCTGAAAGGGGACGCGCTGGATCCGGATCGTTTCAGCTACGAGGGCCGCGCGGATACCAAGCCCCTGGCCAGTAACGATACTGCAGAAGGTCGGGCCAGGAATCGCAGGGTAGATATTGCCGTCACTGCGCCCAGTGGAGAAGAATCATGAGGGCCTTTTTGCGTCACGTGCTGATCCCGCTGATCGCGATCACCGCCATCTCGCTGGTGATCTGGTTTGTTGGCCCGCTGATCAGTCTTGCCGGCTGGGTGCCGCTGGAAGATCCCTACTGGCGAATCGCCCTGATTGTGCTGCTCTATCTGTGGTGGATCATCAAAAAGACTCGTGCATGGATGATTGGGCGGCGCTATAACGAAGAGCTTGCCCAGCAGGTGATCGAGGCGGAGCCGGAAACCGATCGTTCGGCTGAAGAAGTGCAGGTGCTTCGCGAGCGTCTGCAGGAAGCGCTGGCAGTTCTGAAGAATGCGAAGCTCGGTGGTAAAGGTGAGAACAAGCGCCTTTATCAGATCCCCTGGTATCTGATCATCGGCCCGCCCGGCGCCGGCAAAACTACCGCCCTGGTCAATTCCGGCCTCAAGTTCCCCTTGGCCGAGCGCTTTGGTGTGGAATCATTGAAAGGTGTCGGCGGCACACGACACTGCGACTGGTGGTTTACCAACGAGGCTGTGCTTATCGACACAGCCGGTCGTTACACCACCCAGGACTCCGATCGGCAGCGCGATGCCGGAGCATGGAAAGGTTTCCTGGGCCTGTTGAAGCGCTACCGGAAGCGGCAGCCGATCAACGGTGCGCTGGTGGCCATCAGTATTTCCGATCTGCTGACCGGCAGCGAATCCGAGCGTCGCCAGCATGCGCATGCCGTTCGCAGCCGGCTCCAGGAGTTGCAGGCCGAGCTCGGTGTGCATTTTCCGGTCTACGTGATGTTCACCAAATGTGACCTCTTGGCCGGGTTCAATGAATTCTTCGACGATCTGGGGCGCCATGAGCGTGAACAGGTCTGGGGCTTTACGCTGGATCTCGAACAGTCACGCCAGGGCACATCGGCGGGCCTCATTGATGAGGAATTTGATCGACTGTGCCAGCGCTTGGGCCAACAGGTTGTTGACAAACTTCAACACGAGCGGGCAGAGCCAAGGCGTCAGGCCATTTATGCGTTCCCGCAGCAGTTTGCTGCGTTAAAGCCGCTGCTGGAAGAGTTCATGTCCGAGGCGTTCAGCCCGACGCGCTATGAGCAGGAGCTGATGCTGCGAGGGTGCTATTTCACCAGCGCAACACAGGAAGGTACACCGATCGATCGAGTCATGGGAGCCTTGTCTCGGTCTTTCGGCGTCAGTGCAATGGGCGCCCAGGCGGCCGCGGGTCGCGGGCAGAGTTTCTTTCTGACTCGGCTGCTGACTGAAGTCATCTTTCCGGAGGCGGCCCTGGCCGGGGTGGATTCGCGGGGAGAAAAGCGTCGCAAGTTGCTGCAGGTCGGATCGGTTGCCGCCAGTGTCCTCGTGCTGGTTACGGCGATTTCACTATGGTCGCTGAGCTTTATCCATAACCGTGGGTTGGTTGATGGCATGGACGAGGCCTCCGATCAGATGCGGCTGAACCTGCATGCGATTGATGGTCAGCCTGCTGATCTGTCCGAGATGATTTTCGTCCTCAACCAGTTGCGTGAGCTGCCTCATGGTTATGCCGAGCGTGATCTTCGCCCTCCACGTCGAGCAGGTTTCGGTCTGTACCAGGGGGAAAAGATCGGTCAGGAGGCACGGCGTGCCTACGTGCGGATACTTCACAACATGCTCTTGCCGCAGTTGATCTATCGCGCCGAAGATCGCCTGAGACACAGCGCGGATGCGCCGGAGTTCCTCTACGAAACCCTGAAGGTCTACCTCATGCTGGACCGGCCGCGTCGCTACGATGCCGAGATAGTCGACCTGTGGTACCAGTTTGACCTCGAACGTTTTCCGCCTGATGGCCTGACAATGGATGAGCGCGAAGCGCTGGCCTTGCACGTCGAGGCGCTGGCCAACAACATGGAGATCCCCATTCCTTTTGAACTCGACGAGTATCTGATTGCTGATACTCGCGCCGTGCTTCGGGCCTTGCCAATGGCCCGCCGGGCCCTGCAACGGCTGGAGATCGAAGCTGAATACGCTCGCGACGTTCGGCCTTTCAGAGTGTCCGATCATGCGGGTCCGCAGGTTGATCTGGTGTTTCAGCGAGCCAGTGGCCGTTCTCTGGATGAGGGGATCAATGGGCTCTACACCTATGCGGGATACCACAACATCCTCAGGTCTCAGCTGCGTAGCACGGTCACCGAGCTGCTGGGAGAAACCTGGGTGCTGGCAGACGATACGCGCAGCCGCATTGACGATGCGCGCGAAGTTAGCCGCCTGGTGGATGAGGTCCGGGAGCTGTATTTCCGCGAATTCGTGCGTCAGTGGGAAAACCTTCTCGGCGACCTGGAAATCGTCGGGTTTGCCAATACCAACGATGCCGTCCGGGTACTGCGGGCAGCCTCGGGAACGCAATCGCCGATCCGGTGGTTGTTGGGCGCGGTGGCGGACGAAACGCAGCTTACTCGGGTAGATGAAGAGGGTGGACTGGGGCAGTCCGCGCTCGACGCTGCCGGGCGTGGTGCGCAAAGGCGCCTGACGCGGATGCTGCCGCGCGAGGGTCGCGAGGTGGCCCGGCAGGCCGGGCAGGGCAGCCGGGCAGATCCTGAGGCCGTGGTCGAAGACAGGTTCCGCGGTCTGGTGCGCCTGGCCGGTGACGGCGACCTGGGCAGTGACTGGCCGATTGATCAGCCCCTGGGTACGTTGAGGCGGCTGGCCATCACCTTCGAAGACTCTGCGCGTGGGGTTGCAGCCGGGCTTGGGACAACGGCAGATTTGACCCGCAGCCTGCGCGAGGACGCGCTGAGCCTGCCAGAGCCTGTATCGGAATGGTTGGGCGCTTTTTCAGTTCGAATCGTTGAGTTGACCGCAGCTGACAGTCGTTCCCAGGTTCAGCGTCAGTGGGCCAGCCAGGTGCTGCCGACTTGCCGCGAGTTGACCGGGCAGCGCTATCCATTCCGCTCCGGTTCAAGTCAGGACCTGTCCTTGCAAGAATTTGGGCGGCTGTTTGGCCACGGCGGTCTGCTTGACCAGTTTTTCGACGAAAATCTTCGAAGCTATGCGGATACCAGCTCATCTCCGTGGCGCTGGCGTCCTCCTCGGCCAGGTGCGCCCAGCTTAAGTAGCGAGAGTATTCGCCAGTTCGAGAATGCGCGCCTGATTCGCGATGCGTTCTTCCCCGAAGGCGGGCAACGTCCGGTAGTCCAGCTTGATTTCCGGCCGGATGAAATGGATCAGTCGATCAATCGGCTGTCGTTGCGGATTGGTGAGCAGTCGGTGGAGTATTTTCACGGGCCCGTGCGGTTCACGACCGTGCGCTGGCCTGATCCTGGCGGAGCGACCGGTGTGCGCCTGCAATTCGATCCGCCCGCGACCAGTGGGCGGTCAGCCGCTTCGGCCGATGGTCCATGGGCATTGTTTCGGTTCTTTGAGCAGTTCCGAAGCCAGCCGGGGTCGACGCCGGAGAGCATGATCGTCAATTTCGAGATGGCGGGGCGCAGCGCGCGCTATGAAGTCCGCTCGCACG
>SKQI01000189.1 GCA_007119095.1 Wenzhouxiangella sp.
CACCATGAAATACCGGGTTTACTGGGAAGATACCGACGCCGGCGGAGTGGTCTACCACGCTCGCTACCTGGCCTTTTTCGAACGGGCCCGCTCCGACTGGTTGCTCGGGCTGGGCTATCCCCAGGTCGAGTTGAAGAACAAGCTCAACCGCCTGTTCGCGGTCAGCCGTATGGATACCCATTTCATCAGCCCGGCGCGACTGGAGGATGAACTTGAAGTCAGCGTCGTCGTCGAACAGGTTCGGCCAGCCTCGGTGTACTTCAGCCAGACCATTCATCGCGTGGCCGACGGCGAACTGCTGGCCCGGGCCGATGTCCGAGCGGTCTGTCTTGCCGCCGATACCTTCCGGCCGGCACGGGCGCCGGCCGTGCTGTTTAGAGCGATCAGAAAACTACAACGGGAAACGGATTCATGAATTCATCGCAAATGGGCATCTGGGAGCTGATCCTTGAAGCCAGTCTGCTGGTGCAGGGCGTCATGGCCCTGCTGGTGCTGGCCTCGTTGGCCTCCTGGATGGTGATTTTCCGCAAGCGCCAGCAGCTGGGCCGGGCGGAAAAGCGGGCCAACGCCTTTGAGGAAAAATTCTGGTCCGGGGCCGACTTGAACCAGCTGTACGACAAGGTGGCCGGCAAGTCTGATGGACGCGAAGGTATCGAGTCGATCTTCGAATCGGGTTTTCGCGAGTTCTCGCGGCTGCGCGAAGAGCGGCACCTGAACCCGGACACGCTTACCAACGGTGCCCAGCGCGCCATGCGTGTGACCCTGACCCGGGAAATGGAGCGCCTCGAACATCACTTGAGCTTCCTGGCAACGGTCGGATCGGTCAGCCCGTATGTCGGACTGTTCGGCACGGTCTGGGGCATCATGAATTCGTTTCGCGGCCTGGCCGGCGCCCAGCAGGCGACCATCGCCATGGTCGCCCCGGGTATTGCCGAGGCCCTGATTGCCACCGCCATGGGCCTGTTCGCGGCCATCCCGGCCGTGGTTGCCTTCAACAAATACTCCTCGCAGGTCGAGCGGCTGGAAATGCGCTACGACAACTTCAAGGAAGAGTTCGCCGCCATTCTTCATCGTCAGGCCCGGCGCCTGACCGAAAAGGCCTGATCGGCGATGTCTGAGCATTACATCCGGCGCCGGCGCAAGCGCATGTCGGAAATGAACGTTGTGCCCTATATCGACGTCATGCTGGTGCTGCTTGTGATTTTCATGATTACCGCCCCGCTGATGAATCTCGGGGTGGAAATCGACCTGCCGCAGGCCACCGCCGAGGCGCTCAGCGATCAGGGCGATCCGCTGATGGTCACGGTCACCCGCAGCGGAGACTTCTACCTGGATACCGGTGACCAGCCGCAGTTGGTCGACGGTGACACCCTGGTCAGCACGATTGCCGCCATTGCCGCGCGCAATCCCGATTTGCAGGTGCTGGTTGGCGGTGATCGTGACGCGGCCTACCAACATATTTACGCCGCGATGGTCTACCTGCAGCGCGCCGGTGTACCGTCGGTCGGGCTGATCGGCGATCCCGAAGAAGACTGACCGACCGCCGCCCGGCATGGCCAACATGATTTCGCCCCAGCGCAAACAGGCACTGAAGGACGGGCTGCAGGCATTCGGCCTGGCCGTAGCCGTGCATTTGGCCTTTGGCCTGCTGCTGTTCATTGGTGCCTGGGACTGGCCGCGCTTTGACCGACCCGATCCGCCGGTGCGGGTGACACTGGTCGACATGGGGCCGATGGTCGAGCAGCGCCGCGCTGAAGAGGCCGAGCGCCAGGCCGATCAGGAGCGTCAGCAACAAGCCGAGCAGGAACGCCAGCGTCAGCTGGAACAACAACGCCAGGCCGAGCAGGCCCGGCGCGAGGAGGAGCAGCGCCGCCAGGAGGCCGAGCGCCAGCGCGAAATCGAACGCCAGCGCGAGATCGAGCGGCGGGAGCGCGAACTGGCCGAGCGCCGTGCGGAACAGGAACGACGTGAGGCCGAGGCGCAGCGCCAGGCCGAGCTGGAGCGCCAGCGCCGGCGCGAAGAAGAGCGCCAGAGAATTGAACAGGAGCGTCGCGAGGCCGAACAAGCGCAGCAGCGGGAACTCGAGGAGCTGCGGCGCCAGCGCGAAGAAGCCCAGCGCCGCCGCGAGGAAGAAGAACGCCGCCTGGCCGAGCTGGCCGAACGCCGTGCCGCAGAAGATGCCGAGCGCCAGGCCCGTGAGGAGGCCGAGCGTCTGCGTCTGGCCGCCGAGCAGGCAGCCGCGGACGCCCGCCGCGCAACCCTGCGCGAGGAGTACATCAGTACCATCCGTGAGCTGGTTCGGCGTAACTGGAACCGGCCGCCGACCACCCGACCCGGCGTGATGTGCCGGGTGCGCGTCGTCCAGATTCCCGGCGGGGAAATAATTGCCGCCGAAATTGTCCGACCCTGCAACGCCGACGAAGCGACCCGCCGTTCCATTGTTTCGGCCGTGATGCGGGTTGGCGAACTTCCCTACCGAGGTTACGAGAGTGTATTTGCCAGAGAAATTGATTTCGACTTCCGCTTCGATGGTTAAGCGCCTGGTACTGCTGGGCTTTGTGCTTGGCTTGCTGCCGGCCTCGGCCTGGTCCCAGCTGCGCATCGAAATTGTCGATGGGGTTGAGGGTGCCATGCCGATCGCCGTGGCGCCGTTTGCCTGGGACTCATCCGAGCCCGAACCGGCCACCGGCGTGGCCGAGATCATCAGCGCCAACCTGCGCCGCTCCGGTTTGTTCGACCCCATGGCCGAGCGCGACATGATCGATCGGCCCACCCGCCCCCCGGAAGTGCGTTTTGGCACCTGGCGGCTGCTGCGTGTCGATCACGTGGTGGTTGGCCGTGTTACCGATGGAGAAGATGGCTGGGGCCAGGAAATCGAGTACCACCTGCTTGATGTCCACACCGGTCGCATCCTGCTCTCGCAAGCCCTGCCTGTGGCTCCCGGCGATCTGCGGTTCGGCGCCCACCGGGTCAGTGACGCCGTATACGAAGCGCTGATTGGTATTCCCGGTGCGTTTGCGACCCGTATCGCCTACGTGGTCGTAACCGGTCTGGGCACGGGCGAGGAGGTCTTCGAGCTGGTCGTGGCAGATGCCGACGGTCACAACCCGCAGACCATCGTGCGCAATACACAGCCCATTCTGTCGCCGGCCTGGTCGCCTGACGGCCGCCGCCTGGCCTACGTTTCCTTTGCGACCGGGCGTTCCAATGTCATTGTCCAGGACCTGTTTACCGGCCAGATGCGTACGGTCAGTTCTGAGCGCGGCATCAACGGTGCCCCGGCCTGGTCGCCTGACGGCCGTGAACTGGCCGTCAGTCTGTCGCGCGGCGGCAGCCCGGATATCTGGGTGATTGATGTCGACGGCGAAGCCCGGCCGCGCCAGCTGACCCATCACTGGTCAATCAATACCGAGGCGGCCTGGTCACACGATGGACGCCATATTTATTTCACATCGGATCGGGCTGGGCGTCCGCAGATCTATCGGATGGATCGCAGCGGTGACAATGTGACGAGAATCACGAACGAGGGTCGATATAACGCTCGCCCCAGCCTGGCAAACGACGACCGTTTCCTCGCCGTGGTCTACAGCGACGGCGACAACGATTTCCGCATTGCAATCCATGATCGCGAAACGGAGCGTTTACGTGTATTATCTGATGGCCGGCTGGACGAGTCGCCCAGTTTCGCGCCGAATGGCAGCATGGTTTTGTACGCTGCGCGCCAGCAGGGACGCGGCGTGCTTGCTGCTGTTTCCGCGGATGGCCGGGTCAGGCAGCGACTCGTGGTTAGTGAAGGCGATGTACGGGAGCCGGCCTGGTCGCCAATAATTCGATAAATGCCCCCTAACAATCATTGTGAAATCGTGGAGGTTTCATGAACACTGTAATGCGTTTTGCCGCCCTTGTGATGATGGCTGCCCTCGTCGCCGCCTGCGCAAGGGAAGTGACCCCGGAGCCGGCACCGCCGGAGCCGACCCCGCCGCCGGCGCCGGAGCGTCCGGTCGAAACCGACCGTCTGGATCCGCGTGACTTCACCGATGCGCGCAATCTCGACAACCCGGACAGCCTGCTGAGTCAGCGCGTCATCTATTTCGAGTTTGACCGCTCGAATGTGCGTGCCCAGTTCCGTCCGATCGTCGATGCGCATGCCGCTTATCTGCGGGGTAACCCGTCGGCGCGCGTCATCCTCGAAGGTCATACTGACGAGCGCGGTTCTCGTGAGTACAACTTGGGGTTGGGCGAACGTCGCGGTAACTCGGTCTACGAAATCCTGCGTGCCTCCAACGTCCCCTCACGCCAGATCGAGGTGGTGAGCTACGGAGAGGAGCGTCCGGTCTGTCGCGAAAGCAATGAAGATTGCTGGCAGCGCAACCGGCGCACGGAGATCGTCTACACCGCACGCTGATATGGCTGGCCTGGCAAACCACCGATTGCTTCTGCCCGGCATGGCGGCCCTGATGTTGGCCGCCATGCCCTTTTCCGTTCCTGCCCAGGACAGCGGCGATGCCATGCTGGTGGTGCGGGTGCAGGAATTGCTGGAAGAAATCCGCGAGCTGCGCGGCATGGTTGAGAGTCAGGCGCGCGAAATCGAGAATTTGCGCCGTCGCCAGCGTGACCAGTATCTTGATCTGGACCAGCGCCTGCAGCAGCTCGGTCGCGAAGGTGTTGTAACCGGCGCTGTGCCGGAGACGGATGCCGACAGCCGCGACATCGTAGAGGATGTCAGGCCGATTCCGTCGGTGGCTGCCAGCCCCCGCGCTGATGTGCCTGAAGTCCGCGCGCCGATCGAGGCCGATTTCGAGGTCACTACCCTGCCTGCTCCGGCCGGTAGCGGCCCGCGCGACCTTGGCACACCCACGGACGATGAACAGGCAGCCTATGACCGCGCCTTCCGTGCTCTGCGCGAAACGCGCTACGCCGATGCCGCCGAAGCGTTCTCATCGTTCCTCGACCAATACCCGGACTCGGCCTATGCGCCGAATGCCAAGTACTGGCTCGCTGAAACCTACTATGTCACCCGCGATTTTGAAACCGCGCTGCGACTGTTCAATCAGTTGCTGGAACGCTACCCTGGCAGCAACAAGGAAGGCGATGCCTTGCTAAAGATCGGCTTCAGTCACTTCGAGCTGCGTCAGTGGAGCGAAGCACGTGCCGCGCTTGAGCAGGTTCGGGCCCAGCACCCGAATACGACGCTGGCTCGTTTGGCCGAGGGGCGGCTGCGGGATATGCGCTTGGCTGGGCACTTTTAAAGCGCTTTGGCGCTTCGGGTAGAACAGCAGAGGGGTAGCAGGAAGAGGACGGTTCGTCGCTCCTTCCAGGAAAGCGTGCATGTCTGACGACCGCCTGAAAATTACCGAGATTTTCGCTTCCATTCAAGGTGAGTCGGACCTGGTGGGGTGGCCGACGGTGTTTGTGCGGCTGACCGGTTGTCCGCTCCGCTGTCGCTGGTGTGATACGCCGTATTCTTTTCATGGCGGTGAGTGGTGGGCCTTCGATCAGATCGTTGAGGAAATTCGTCGACTTGGTCCGAACCGCGTGTGTGTTACCGGCGGCGAACCGCTGTCGCAGAAACGCTGTCTGAATTTGCTTGAGCGCTTGTGCGATGAAGGGTTCACGGTGTCGCTGGAAACCAGCGGTGCCATTTCGGTGGCCGATGTTGATCCGCGTGTCATCAAGGTGATGGATTTCAAGGCGCCGGGCTCTGCCGAAGTCGAGCGAAACCTGTGGGAGAATCTGGATCATCTTCAGCCCCATGACCAGATCAAGTTCGTGATCGCGGACCGGGCAGATTTCGACTGGGCGGCGGCTGAGCTCCAGTCTCGGCAGCTGGACCGCTGGCAAGTGCTTTTCTCGCCGGTCTGGAACGAATTGCAGCCGCAGGTGCTGGCCGAGTGGCTGCTTGAAGCCCGTCTGCCAGTGCGCCTGCAGGTGCAGTTGCACAAGTACCTGTGGGGTGAGGCGCCGGGCAGGTAACAAGGTACAATCATTGGCTAACCTTGGATGGAGAACTGAGAACAATGGATTTGAGCAGGACGCTGGATCAGGTAAAGAAGGCGGTGGCCGAGGCAGGCGCGAAAATTCTCGAGATCTATGCCGACCCCAGTCGTTTCGATACCGAGACCAAGGATGACGATAGCCCCTTGACTGCTGCCGACGTGGCCGCCAACAACATGATCGTCGCCAGGCTGCGCGAAATTGCGCCTGATATCCCCATCCTGTCCGAAGAGTCCAAGCAGGCCCCCTGGTCCGAGCGCAAGCACTGGAAGCAGTGCTGGGTGGTTGACCCGCTGGATGGCACCAAGGAGTTTCTCAAGCGTAACGACGAATTTACCGTCAATGTCGCCCTGGTCCGGGACAACAAGCCTGTTTTGGGCGTGGTCTATGCGCCGGCCCTGCAGCGTTGGTATTTCGCTGCCCGTCATGAGGGTGCCTGGCGCCAGCATGGTGGCAAGGTGGTTGAACAAATTCACGTTGCTGAAAAAATTCACGACCGGCCCTGGCGGGTCGTTGGCAGCCGTTCGCACAACACGGCTGCGGTGGACGCTTTTCTCGAGGCGCTCGGGGATGCGGAAATGCTGGCCATGGGTTCATCGCTGAAGCTGTGTCTGGTCGCTGATGGCAGTGCCGATGTTTACCCGCGCCTGGGCCCGACCAGCGAATGGGATACTGCCGCAGCCCACGCCGTGGTCGTCGAGGCAGGTGGCCACGTGTTGAACGCAGAAACCGGTGAAGAGCTCAGCTACAACGCCCGCGAGTCCATTCTCAATCCGCACTTCATCGTATGTGCCCAGTCCGATCCGTCCTGGTTCAAGCCAGGCGCCGGAAGCTGAACCAAACCAAAGACGCATAAGCTTTCACTGCCCGCTTCTAACGGCGGGCAGTGTGGAGTTTAAGCTGTCCGTTTTGCCGTCACCCGGGGGCCAGACCATGACTGTTCCACAATCCGCGACCAGCGAGCG
>SKQI01000151.1 GCA_007119095.1 Wenzhouxiangella sp.
GAACACGCCCGCGATCTTCTCCGCACCTGGCCGGCCCTGAAGGCCTCCGTCGAAGCCGACGAGTACAGCTACGAAGTACGCGGCAAGACCATCAGTGGCTCCAACTACCGCGAATCGCTGTCGCGCCTGCAGATTCCCAAGATCGCCGCACCCCAGACCACGGACTGGGGCGATCAGCTGGTGTTTTTGATGAAGGAGAACCTGCCCGGTCACTATCCTTACACCGGCGGCGTTTACCCGTACCGGCGGACCAATGAAGACCCGATCCGGATGTTCGCCGGCGAGGGTACGCCCGAGCGCACCAACCGCCGCTTCCACTACGTCTCTGAAGGCCAGCCGGCCAAACGCCTGTCGACGGCCTTCGACTCGGTCACCCTCTACGGTGAAGACCCGCACGAGCGGCCCGACATCTACGGCAAGGTCGGCAACTCCGGAGTCTCCATTGCCACCCTGGATGACATGAAGAAGCTTTACTCGGGCTTCGATCTGTGCGACCCGACCACCTCGGTGTCGATGACCATCAACGGCCCGGCGCCGATGCTGATGGCGATGTTCATGAACACTGCTGTTGATCAGCAGGTTGAAAAGTATCTGCGGACAAGCGGGCGCTGGGAACAGGCACAGAAACAGCGCGCCGAACTACTGTCAGACGACCTTCCCGAGTACGGTGGTCGGATGCCCGAGACCAACGACGGGTTGGGATTAGGCCTTCTGGGCGTGACCGGCGATCAATTGCTCGATGCAGAGACCTACCAGAAGATCAAGGCCGACACCCTGAAGGTAGTGCGCGGCACGGTGCAGGCCGACATCCTGAAAGAAGACCAGGCCCAGAACACCTGCATCTTCTCCACCGAATTTGCCATGCACATGATGGGCGATATCCAGCAGTACTTCATCGACCACGGCGTGCGCAACTTCTACTCGGTCTCGATCTCCGGCTATCACATCGCCGAGGCCGGCGCCAACCCGATCAGCCAGCTGGCCTTTACCCTGTCGAACGGTTTTACCATCGTCGAGTATTACCTGGCCCGGGGCATGGACATCAATGACTTTGCCCCCAACCTGTCGTTCTTCTTCTCCAACGGCATGGATCCGGAATACACCGTGATCGGTCGGGTTGCGCGCCGGATCTGGGCGCGGGCCATGCGCGAGCGCTATGGCGCCAACAAGCGCTCGCAGATGATGAAGTACCACATCCAGACTTCGGGTCGTTCGCTGCATGCCCAGGAGATTCAGTTCAACGACATCAGGACCACGCTGCAGGCCCTCTACGCGATTTTCGACAACTGCAACAGCCTGCACACTAACGCTTATGACGAGGCCATCACCACGCCGACCGAGGAATCGGTGCGTCGGGCCGTGGCCATCCAGATGATCATCAACAAGGAGCTGGGGCTGAACTTCAACGAAAACCCCTGGCAGGGCAGTTTCATTGTTGATCGCCTGACCGACATGGTTGAAGAAGCCGTCTACCAGGAATTTGAGCGCATCTCCGAGCGCGGCGGCGTGCTTGGGGCGATGGATACCATGTACCAGCGCGGCAAGATCCAGGAAGAGTCGCTGTACTACGAGCACAAGAAACACGACGGCTCACTGCCGCTGATCGGCGTCAACACCTTCCTTCCACCCAAGGGCGAGGCCCAGGAAGGCGGCGAAATCGAACTGGCCCGCTCCACCGAGGAAGAAAAGCAGCAGCAGGTGAAAAACGTGCGCGCCTTCCAGGCTCGCAACCATGAGCAGGCCGAGGCCGTGCTCGGAAATCTCCAGGACGTGGCCAGAAAGCGCGGCAACACCTTCGAAGCCTTGATGGAAGCCGTCAAGCGTTGCTCACTGGGGCAAATCAGTCACTCGCTGTATGAAGTGGGTGGGGAGTATCGGCGGAATATGTAGGGAAAAGGGAAGCCTGATTGGCGTCACGTCTCAACGAACGGGCTTCGATCGTTTTGGTCGCCGTCCTCGGGCGGTGAATTCCGCTTCAGTTCGACGCGTGGCGAGGCCTTCAGCGAAATCCCCCACCCGCGGACGGCTTGCAGGTTCGACTTTGCTTGACGTTGCCAGCGCTGGCTGAGACTCGACGCTAATCAGGAAGGTAGAAGGAGAGAGGGAAGAAAACAGAGTTTGGAAGGAAGGTGAATGGGCGAGTTGAGCTTCAGTACATTGTTTTCGGCCTTGAATGCCAGCGGTTGCCGTTACGTGATTGTTGGTGGGCTGGCGGTGATTTTGCATGGTCATGCTCGCTTGACTACTGATACCGATCTTGTCGTGGATTTGGCAGCTGGTGAGCTGTCCGACTTTCTCGATGTGCTGGCTGGTCTTGGCTTTCAGCCGCGGGTGCCTGTCAAGCTTCACGACTTTGCCGATGCCGGGAAGCGCAGCTATTGGCAGCAGGAGAAGGGGATGGAAGTCTTTTCCTTGTTTCACCCGGAGCAGTCGCGGTGGGTAATCGATCTTTTCGTCAGTTCGCCGCTGGATTTCTCCGGGCTCGTCGAGCGTGCGGTTGCCAAGCAACTTGAGCATGTTGAGGTGCGCGTGGCCTCGGTGGATGACCTGATCAAGATGAAGCGCCTGGCTGGACGCGAAATTGACCGGGCCGACATTGAGTGGCTGAAGCAGATCAAGGAAGTCAGCGGTGAATACAGGGTCTGACGACAAGCACAATCCCTGGACTTTTGAAGGGGCGGCGCACGCCCAGCTTGTCTATGCGGTGAGAAACACGACGGCCACTGAGCGGATCAAGGCGCTTGAAGAAATGCTGGCCCTGGCCGAGGCCTCAGGGGCGTTGGCGCGCACCAGGGCGCGAGAGGCGGCCTACTGGCAGCGACTGTGGTTCGGAGAGTAGAATTTATTCGCCAATCTATTCGCCAATCGAGATTTGCTTGTCCTGGCGCCGGCCCAGTTCGATCAACTCCTCTCTGAGTGCTGCGGGCAGCAGAAAGTCGTCGTTGACGCCGCTTTGTGCCGGTGGCGCCGGCCAGGTTGATTTGTCCAGATCGGTCCAGGCCGCCTGCAGCCGTTGCAGCTGTGTGCTGCGTTCAGCTGCTGAACCCATGAAGTCGAAATCGACAAGCGCTTCTCGCATCGTATCGACCTCGTTTTCATGCGGCCAGTCGGACAGAATCGCATCCAGGCTTTGCGACGAGAAGCGGCGCGTGGAGGGGTAGACATCCTCCATGGCAGCCAACAGATAGGCCACCATCCAGGCGCGTTCCCGGCCTCGCTGGGAACCGTCGGGCTGCCCGGCCCGCCATGCCATGACCGCTTTCTGGGCCGGATCGCCCACCAATACGGTGGACAGGTCGCTGAGCGTCACCGGGCCGCCGTCCAGGCGTTCAAAAGGTTGGGTGTCGCCGTTTTCCAGGTCGCTAGTCCATCGTTCAAGCTGAGTGGCTGCCCAGAGCGGCGTTTCCTCGACATGGCAATTCAGGCAGGCATTGGGGCGACCGGCAGCGGCGTTGCGATGCGCATCCGGCACCTCAATGCGGTGGCTACGGTGGATGTCCATGACACCATAATTCAGATGCGGCATGTGGCAGCTGTAGCAAAGAGAGCCGGCGCTGTCGGCCGGGTGCTTGCTGTGGGCGACCAGCTGTGATTCGCGGCGAAAATCCTGGTGGCAGCGCAAGCAGGGTGCATTGCCGCGGTTGCGATCGGTGATTTGCCCGGCGGGGTCGCCGGCGTGCATGCTGTGGCAGTCCATACAGGACAGTTCGGCTTGCTGGTAGCAGGCAGATTGGGACATGCCCTGGTATTCGTACGCGGTCAGGCGCGGCGTGCCATCAGCCCAGAAACGCAGCTTGAACAGATCTTCATGTCCTTGCACGGGTGCTTTCGTGTCACGCCAGACGGGCACAACATGGTCGTGCAAGTCCATCCCCGGCCGAAAACTGGGCCCGGTTTCCATCATATGTCTGAGCGCGTCGGCGTCCGGAACCATACGCTGGGCATGGCACTGGGCGCAGACATGGGAGCCCAGCCTGGCATCCAGTCGCACCGGATTGACGATGGATGCATCTCTCCCCGGGGCCAGACGCATGGCCAGGCGACCGTGTATTGAATCTGCCAGCGCCACGTGCCTCTCGCCAGGGCCGTGACAGGTTTCGCAGGAAATGCCCAGCTCCGCCACATCTGAATCGAAACGCGAATCACGGCTCACATCCACCGGTTCGCCTCGCAGGGAGCGGGCCCGCAGCTCTTCATAGTTGGTCATCCGCGGTTGCGGGCCGGTGTTATGGCAAAAGATACAGTTCTGGTTCCAGATGGCGACATGTTGATCGAAATCGCGGCCGTCCGGACCCAGAAAAACGCCGTTCATATGCACCCAGCGCTGATCGCGGTTGTGCCAGAGATAGTGCAGGCGTGCGTGAGTACCGTCTTCTGGCAACCGGGTCAGGTACTGCTGGTACCGATGAGAGCCAACCGTCTTGTCAATGGTCAGTCGGTTTAACTTGTTACCCGAAGCCAGATCGTAGTAGTCGAAATAGAATTGACCGTTTTCCCGGACCGGCCGGACTCGAATGCCGGCATAATCCAGGGCCTGGCCATCGAACTGCCCCTGGACCGTGTCCGCAGTAGCAATTTGTGTCATTGTGCGGTGGTAGGTGGCATACCAGCTCGAGTGGCGATCACCGTGACAGTCGGCGCATGCGGCCGAGCCGACATAGGCCAGCGTGGCAGAATCCACGGGTTCGGCCAGATCCGACCAGGACCCCCAAAGCAGCCAGCCCGATGGAATGCCAACTCCCAGCGCCAGCATTGCAATCAGGATGATGTTGAGTTTGTTGCGCATCGAAGAGCTTGAGGCGGCGGGCGAGTCTGAAGATACTTTCGTGATTATAACCATGCCTCCACCGCCCTAATGAAGACGACTCAACGCAGGAAGCAACGCCAGGCAGCAAGGCAGCAGATCGGCGCCGAGGTTCGGAAGGAGCAGGTAGCTCACCTGCACAGGCAACAGGTTTGGGATCTGCCGACCAGGGCCAGCCACTGGGCCATCATCATCCTTTTTCTGGTTCAGATACTCAGTTCGCAGTTTTCCTTGCTGACCAGCAGCTGGCATCTCTGGGCTGGCTATCTGCTGCTGATGGTGTTGCTGTTCCGGTTCGGTTGGGGCCTGGTCGGTTCCCAGAGTGCACGTTTTGCCCCCATGATTGGTGATCTGCGTCAGCTGCCCGCTTACCTGCCGATACTCTTTTCAACGCGGCCAACCCGGTGGCCGGGACACAATCCCGTGGGTACCCTGTCCAGCCTGCTGCTTCTTTTTCTACTGCTTGTCAGCAGCGTCAGCGGTCTTTTTATTGAAAGCTGGGCCGAGGTTCGAGGGCCGCTGGCAGAGCGGGTCGGTCGGGGCACCAGTCTGTTCATGGGCGATCTTCATGGCCTGGTCAGGTGGCCCCTTTATCTGCTGGTAGTCATCCATATTCTGGCCGTTCTTTCTTACCTGGTCTTCAAGCGGGAAGATCGAATCACCCCGATATTTGCGCACGGACGCATCCTGGTGCGACAACCGCGAGACACGACTCTGCAGTCGAACTGGCGCGCGGCCCTGGTGCTGATGGCTTGCATTGCCCTCGTTTTGGCCATTGTTTTTCTGGGTCCGATTGCCTGAGGATTGAAAAGGCTTGTGCAATGGCAGGGCGCCCGGGCTGCGCACATCTCCGTTGTGATGGCGGCCTGTACTCAGGGCTGCTATGCTCGGGCCTCCAGGAAATGTGGGTTCCATGGATACGCTGCAACTGCTGATCAGCGGCATCGCCAACGGCTGCATTTACGGCCTGATTGCGCTCGGCTTCGTGTTGATCTACAAGGCCTCTGAATCGGTCAACTTCGCCCAGGGTGACATGATGATCCTGGGCGCCTTTCTGGCCATTGCCCTGATCAATACCAACCAGGCGGATCTGCCGTTTCTGCTCGGTCTGGCGATTGCCGGCCTGAGTCTGGGCATTTTTGCCTACCTGCTTGACGCCCTGCTGTTGCGGCGGGTGTTCGGCCAGCCGCAGTTGACCATGGTGATTCTGACCATTGCCTTGGGATTCGTGTTGCGCTTCCTGATCGGCGCCATCTGGGGGCATGACCCGGTCGGGCTGGATTCGCCAGTGGCTGGGCAGCGCCTGAGCATGGGCGGGCTGACTGTGCCAGTGATCGATGTGGTGATCATCGGCACGACAGTGTTTCTGGTTGCCATTCTGTGGCTGTTCTTCGCGCGCACCCGTCTGGGCCTGGCGATGCAGGCCAGCAGCCAGAACCAGATGGCGGCCTATTACATGGGCATTCCTGTGAAGCGGGTGGTGTCTCTGGTCTGGGCCATGTCGGGGGTGATGGCGGCGATTGCCGGGGTGCTGTTTGCCGCCAAGGGTGCGGTTGAGCCGTCGGCGGGCCTGGTGTTCGGGATCAAGGCTTTTGCCGCAGCGGTCATCGGCGGCATGGGTTCGCTGCCTGGTGCCCTGGCCGGCGGCTTGCTGATCGGCATCATGGAGCCCTTTGCCGGCCGCCACCTGCCCAGCCATGTTGCCCAGGTCTCGCCTTATGCGCTGATGCTGCTGGTTCTGATTCTCAGGCCCAGTGGGCTGTTTGCCCAGGTGAAGGCCAAAAAAGTATGAAGCCGCGATTCAAGACCAGCTACGACGCCGATATCGATCGCTTCCAGGGTCGCTGGCATCGGGCCCAGTACCTGCTGCTGATCGCGCTGGCGCTGGCCGCGCCCTGGGTGCTGGGCAGCTACTATGTCGGTGAGCTGAGTTCGGTTCTTGTCTGGTCCCTGGCCGGCATGGGCGTGATGCTGCTGGTTGGGCATACCGGCCAGGTCAGCCTGGGACATGCGGCGTTCATGGCCATAGGGGCCTTCACTCATCTGGCCCTGATGCTGCGCGGCTGGCCGTTTCTGCCGGCACTGATGGCCGCCACCCTGGCCAGTGGCGTCAGCGGCGCGTTGCTGGCCTTGCC
>SKQI01000051.1 GCA_007119095.1 Wenzhouxiangella sp.
AAAAACATCAGGGCCAACTGGCCCTTGGCGTGCTCACTGTCGGCGAGAATGCGCTCAAGGTAGCGAGTCGAGCCCGTGCGATTCGGCAAGCCAGTCAGCGGGTCATGGGTGACCAGCATTTCCATTTCATGCTCGGCCAGCTCACGCTCCCTGACCTCGTCCTCCAGGCGCCGGTTGGCTAGCGCCAGTACCCTGGCATGGCGCCCTGCATTCAAGGCCAGGAATGTGATGATGGACAGCAACAACGACACCGCGCTGCCACCGACCAGCGCCAAGGTCGGCAATGCCGAAACATAGGGCGCTCGACCGCTCTCGCTAAGCCCGAACTCGAATGTCATCTCATCGCCGTCGCCGTCCAGGTCCAGTGAGAAACCGGCGCGCCAGCTAAAGTCTGAATATTCAGCCGGTTCAGGATGTGGAAAGATGACGGTATTGCCTGACCGAACACGCAGTCTCATTTCATCACGAAACATGTCCGAAACCATGCGTTCGACGGCATCCGGCACGCTGAAGGTCGCAGCGAGGAAGCCGCTGTGCAACTCAGCCACACCGATAGGGTGATAAAAAGTCAGAATGAAGCGCCCGTCGTTCAGAAGCTCCGGGCGGGTGATCAGGAAGCTGCCATTTTCAGCGATGGCGGCCAGGACAGGGTGGTAGTGACTCGAGGGCGTAAAGATACTGCCGCCATCAGCGGCTCTATCTCCACTACCAGCAACCCAGAGGAGCTGTCGCTGAGCATCGAGCACCGCCATTGCCTGGTAATACGCGTGGTGGGACTTGAACAACTCCACTTCCCGCTGCCATCCCTGCTGATCCTCCAGACCATGGTAAGCAAGCCTCGCGGCCATGCGCTGATGGGCCTGGATCTGTTCGAAAACACCCGCCAGCATGTCTGATCGCACATATTCGGCCAGCTGCCGAACATGACGTTCCAGCGCACTGTCCTGGGCATCGACCAGCCCTCGGTAGAACAGGAAGTTGGCCACCAGTGCTGCAATCAGCATCAGCAGCGCGAGGATCAGCGCGAACCGCGGGAAACCGGACGGCTTGCCTTGATCAGTCACTGATCACCCGCCACGACCTGGCGCTGTCTACGCTGAAATACTGGTTGCTGACGCACTAGGAACGGCCTGACGGAACGAACAATGAATTTCGGTCTTAGTGTATAGAAATCCGGCAAGCGATTGCATCTGGCTGGCCGCACATGCAAGTTGCTGATCCAGACCGCCATGCGCGGTGAGCTAAACTGGCCCGATGAGCATCACTAGCCAGAATTTCCTTGCTTTCCCGCCCACTCGCCTGCTGGCCAGCGTTCTCGCGGCCTTGGTCGTTGCCGCGGTGGTCAGCGAGAGCCTGCTGGCCCTGATCCCGTGGTTGCTGCCGGAATTCAGTCGCCTGCAGCCGGACCAGGCCAATCCAACGGCGCTGGTCATTGGCTTGCAGTTGCTGGCCTGGTCCATCGCCGCGTTCTTGTCGGCCCTGCTGGCTTCCGCCGTTACGAACACTCGGATGGCGGGGTGCGTGGCGGGAGGCCTGTGGCTGATACCGACCCTGCTCAGCTTCGGTCTGCTGAACTTCGATGACCGGATGATGGTCAGCGCCGGCCTGCTGATCGTTGCTGCCGTGCTGGGCGGAACGCAAGTGGCCAAAAGTCTCGATGCGGCAGACCGCAGGTCAACTACCGCGCGCTGACTATCCCGTGCACAGCTGCGATATAATTACGATTATCGCGCGTTGCGCCCGGGTTTGGGCAACGCACTCGCAATCCATTCGACTACCAATGAGGTTGATCCGGCGTGTCCGCTGAGCATGATCGTCTTTTCATCAGGAATTTCAGCCTGACCCTGGTGGGTCTGGTGCTGTTCACCATCGTCATCATTCTGGCGGCTCTGGCCATTCATAATCAGCTGGAGCCGAGCGAAAATCCTGCGCGTGAAGCGGCCAGACTGGATCGACTGCAACCAGTCGCCGGTGTCTTCGCCGGCGAAACTGGTCGTGCGGCTGCAGCCGCGGCGGCAGCTGCCGCTGCCGCTGCCGAACCGCAGGTCGCTTTTGGCGGCTCCCTGGACGGCGCCCTGATTTACGAACGGGCCTGTGCCAGCTGCCATGAGGTTGGTGCCGCCGGCGCCCCGCTGATGGTCGCCAACGCATGGGCCGGGCGCATTGAACAAGGCATGGAAACCCTGGTTGCCAACGCAATCAATGGTATTGGCGCCATGCCGCCTCGTGGGGGGCGACGTGACCTCAGCGACGAACAGATCGAGATTTCGGTCGCCTACATGCTCGACATGCTCGACTGAGCCTGGCGCCAGTCATGAACCCTGACCTGGAGGTCGGGGAACATGGTCAGAAACAATCGCTCGATTTCGGCCTCGTGGTGATCGAGCAAGTCAAGCCCGCTGGCCAGCGGGCTTTTTCTTGCGTGCCGGCGGGCCAGGCCGGCGAAAATCTGTTCGAGCATGGCCCTGTCCTGGTACCGTTCCCAAAGTCGGTTCTGCCTGGCCCAGACAGCAAATCGCACCAGTCGCTGCGGCAGTTCCTGTTGATATCGAAAAAACAGATCATCGGTAGATTCGGCAAAACTGGCCAGGGGCGCTGGCCCGAATCGCCGCCAGTGCCTGCTAAGCATGCAGTCAAAAAGGACATCGGTGATGACGCCGCCATAGCGTCGCCAAGGTGGTTGCAAGCTGGCAAGAAATGTCCGCACAGCCGGATGATGATCCGACCAGGCATCAATCTTCCGATGAAGTCGAACACCGCGCGACCAGGTGGAAGGCAATCGCGCCAAGGCGTCCTGTCCCTTGACATAGTCGCCCAGCAAGGCACCCAGGCGCAGCCCGTCGTCGCCATCAGCCAGCGCCAGGTGAGCCAGGTGATTCATCCGTTCTGCATGCTCCAGGGTCTCTGAGTTATCATGATCGCCGTTTCCCGGCCGATCAGGCAAGCCACCAGGAGCCACGACCGAAGTGCTCGACCCAGACACTTTTCCAACCGAGACTGCGGAATTCTTCATTAGCGGGCCAGCCGGCAAGCTGGAAGTGCTGTGTGATTACCCTGAAGAGGGAACAGCGCGGCCGGCTGTTGCAGTCCTGTGTCACCCGCACCCGCGTCACGGCGGCACCATGCGCAACAAGGTCGTGACCATCATGGAACGTGCACTGCGTGAACTCGGGCTGCCGACTGTTCGGTTCAACTACCGTGGCGTTGGCGAAAGCGAAGGTGAGTTCGACGACGGCGACGGCGAAACTGCCGATCTGCAGGCGGTTGTAGACTGGGTTCGAAAAGTGCGGCCGGACGCCGACCTCTGGCTGGGCGGCTTTTCCTTTGGTGCCTTTATCACGGTCAAGGCCGCCCAGGACCTGCCCGTGCGCCAGCTGATTTCCATCGCGCCGCCGGTTGAACGCTATGGCTTCGAGAACTTTCTGCCGCCCAATTGCCCGTGGCTGGTTGTTCAGGGCGATGAGGATGACGTGGTATCACCGGAAGCCGTGGTTTCCTGGGCTAACGGGCTGGACCAGAAACCCAGCCTGGTGATCATGGAAGGCACCGGTCATTTTTTCCATCGCCGCCTGATGGACCTGCGCGGCCTGATCAAGAATCACGTTCAACCCAATCTGCCCTGACTGAGGATGGCTGGGGCTGCGGCAAACGGGCCTGAAAGCGCCTACGGCTTGCTGGTCGACGAGGGTCGACTCAAGCTTGATCCCGCCCAACAGCGACTGATCGCGCTGCTTCAGCAGCGATTCGAAACACTTAACAAGCAGCATCGGCGCCTGCTGGGGCGGATCGCCCCACGACGCAAGCCGGTGCGTGGTCTTTACCTGCACGGGCAGGTCGGGCGCGGCAAGACCATGCTGATGGATCTGTTTGCGGGCAGCCTGGAAGACGCAGGCATTCCGGTCTGGCGGATTCACTTCCACCGCTTCATGGATCACGTGCACGGTGAACTGGCCCGACTCAAGCACAAGCGCGACCCCTTGGTTGCGGTGGCGGGCGCGATCTCGGATAGAGCGCGCGTGCTGTGTTTTGATGAATTCCACGTCGCCGACATTGGCGACGCGATGATCCTGGACGGCCTGCTACGCGGCTTGTTTCGGCGAATCACCCTGGTTGCCACCAGCAATACCGAGCCCGACCAGCTTTATGCCGATGGGCTGCAACGGGCGCGCTTCCTGCCGGCCATCGAGGCGATCAAGCAGCATTGCGAAGTTGTCGCGCTCGATGCCAGCGAAGATTACCGCCTGCGCGAGCTGGTCAAGCACCCCGTCTACTATGCGCCGCAGACCGAAGACACGCTGACCATGCTGGAGCAGGAGTTCACCGCTCTGGCGACCGGCGAGCGCATCAGCAGCCAGCCGATCGAGATTCGCGGCCATCGCATTGAACCCTGCAAGCGAGCCGGCGGCGTCGCATGGTTCGACTTTGCAACTCTGTGTGAAGGGCCACGAGCCAGCGCAGACTACATCGAGCTGGCCCGTCGCTTCGGCACCCTGGTCATCAGCGATATCCCGCAGCTTGACGACGACCACAATGATGCGACGCGGCGTTTCATTCACCTGGTCGACGAGTGCTACGATCGCGCGGTCAAGCTGATCATTTCGGCAGCTACCCAGCCGCAACAGCTCTACTGCGGCCGTCGCCTGGTCGCGCCGTTCGAACGCACCTGCTCACGCCTGATTGAAATGCAGAGCCGCGACTACCTCGCCCTGCCGCACAGGCCCTGACACCGCCAGCGGCAACCCCGCAAGACCGCAGTTTCAGATTGGATCATAACTCGACCAGCGTCTCGATGACATGCTGGACGTAATCATTGAACTCCGGCTCATCCCGATCCGGCACCAGCCCCTGGGCCTGCAACTGCAAATAGCCGACATAAGAGGAATAAACCAGGTTGGCACGCTGGCGCGCAGCCGTGGCGTCCAGGCCCAGTTCTTCGAAAGCGCCGCTCAAGTACTTGATCCGACGTGAAGTGACGCGCTTGAGCACGGGGCCGACGCGCGGATCATCGGGCGCAGCACACAAGGCCACGTATATGCGGTGAGTCAGGGTTTGACGGCTGGTGCGCCAGACAAACTGGGCCAGTCGCTCGGCCGGCTGTTGGTCGGCCTTCAGGGCCAGCTTGAGATGGTATCGATCCTGGTTTTCCCAGCGTTCGAGGGCGCGCTCCAGCAGCTCATTGCGGCCGGGGAAATGCCAGTAAAAGCTGCCTTTTGTAATCCCCATGCGGCGCGCCAACGGCTCGACACCGAGCGCGCTGACGCCTTTTTCGGCAATCAATTCCAACGCCGCCTGCTCCCAATCCGCGGGCGTAAGCGTCGCGCGATCGGCACCGGAACGATGGGCGGGGGTGGAACTGGCCATGGACAGGCATCATACTCTGAAATTATTGACGCATGCGAAGCAATCGGAGGACTGCATGCACAAGACGCAGAATCGTCGCGGTGCACCATTGACTAAATCAAAATCGAACCCCATACTCAAGCGTATGGAAGCAGTTCGCAAACTCAACGACGATATCCGGCGACGCCAGATCTGGACCGATGATGGTGTGCGGCTGAGCCTGCGCTACTACGGTGACGATCGCGCCCCTTGCATATTGATGGCGCACGGCTTTGGCCAGACCCAATACGCCTGGGAAGATACCGGCCGCCGCCTTGCCGCCGCTGGCTGGCAGGCTGTCAGCTACGATGCCCGCGGCCACGGCGAGTCCGACCGTTCACCGAACAACGAATACGATTTCGAACAGTTCGTTGAAGACTTTCGCCGGGTTTGTGATTCCCTGCCCAACCTGCCGGTCGTGATCGGCGCATCCATGGGTGGGCTGATTGCCCTACTCGCGCATTCGGAAAAGCCGAAAGTCGAGCTTCGTTCGCTGGTGCTGGTCGACATCGCGCCGCGCTGGGACGAACGCGGCGTGACCGCCATGCTGGCCTTCATGCGCCAGCACCCCGAGGGCTTCGCTACCCTCGAAGAAGCCTCGGAGGCCGTGCGTGGATTCCTCCCGCATCGCCGACGCAGCGGCAAGTCGACCAATCTTGATCGCAACCTGCGGCAGGGAGCGAACGGACGCTGGCACTGGCACTGGGACCCGGCGATGCTGGCCCTGGTCGAGAAAAGCAGCAACTTGCAAACCCGCCTGCAGTCAGCCAGCCGCCGACTTAAGCTGCCGACGCTGCTGGTATCGGGCGGCATGAGCGAGCTGATCGGCGCCGAACACGCCGAGGAATTCCTGAAACTTGCACCACACGCCGAACATGTCGACGTACCAGACGCTGCGCACATGGTGGCTGGGGATGCCAACGATCATTTTCTTTCCGCGATAGCCCCGTTTTTGAAACGGCAGGCCAAGCAAGGAGCTTCTAAATCATGATGGTTCTCGTCTTTGTGCTGAGTTTGCTGCTGGCGGCCATCGCCTGCGCTTACTTCAAGACCAGCATTGCCGTCTGGACCGCCGCCACCGCCGTCGTGCTGCTGGGCTTTTCGATTGCCGGCCAGCCGGGCTGGATCAGCCTGAGCCTGGCCTGGTTGCTGTTTGTCGGCATTGCTATCCCGCTGAACCACCGTCCCTGGCGGCGCGCCTACGTCACCGCGCCGATCCTGAAAGTGTTCTCGACGATGACGCCGCAGATTTCGGAAACCGAGCGCGTGGCGCTGGAAGCCGGCACGGTCGGATTCGAGGGCGAACTGTTCTCCGGCCGGCCGCGCTGGAACAAGTTCATCAAACGGCCGCTGCACGAACTGACCGTCGAAGAGCAGGCTTTCCTCGACGGGCCGGTGGAAGAATTGTGCGACATGATCAACGAGTGGGAGATCTCTCACTACCGGGCCGGCTTGTCCGACCAGGTCTGGGATCACCTGCGCAAGCATGGTTTCCTGGGCATGATCATTCCCAAGGAACACGGCGG
>SKQI01000032.1 GCA_007119095.1 Wenzhouxiangella sp.
CGCCCCAGACGACGACCGAGTCCACCCCCGTAGCCCACCAGCCCGGCGATCGCAATGTCGACTGGCTGCTCCAGTCGCTGCAGCGCAACGGCAAGGCTGCCGCGCTGCACATCGAGGCCTGCCGTCATTACCTGCACCGACAGGGCCATCTCAACTCTCCGCCGCTGGCAGTCCAGACGCGCCTTTGCCTGCTCGGGGTCAAGCCTGCTGATCCGCCCCGAGGCCGCGCCGACTTCGGCGCTGAAGGCAAAGCGACTGCCTCGTAGCCAGTTATCATCTTCAACGAACAGGACTTTGAGCGTTCGACCCAGGCGCGCGGCCAGAGGCCGAGCCCGATCCAGCGCAACCTGGCTGCCTGGCGAGGCATCGAATAACACGAGCACGCAACCGGGGCTGGATTCCGTTGCTGTCATCATGGGTCATTCGAGTTGGAGCCAGCGCCGTTGCCCCGCGTCGATCTCCCGACCTTGGCGAAGGCGGCCAGACGTTCAGCGACTCGCCGATTAAAACAGCCGTCCGGATAAACACCATCGGCATCGGCCTGGCCAGGCGACCAGCCGCTCAGCAGCGCCAGCGCCTGATCGACATTTTCAATCGGATAGACATGAAAAACCCCGCGGTCAATGGCGGCGCGCACATCAGCGCGCAACATCAGCTGGCTGACATTGCTGGCCGGCAACAGCACGCCCTGACCGCCCAGATCACCAAGCTCGAGGCAGGCATCGAAAAAGCCCTCGATTTTCTCATTGACCCCACCAACTGCCTGCACCTCACCAAGCTGGTTGACCGATCCGGTCACGGCGAATTGCTGCTGCAAAGGGACGCGGGCAATGGCCGACAGCAGGGCCAGGATTTCGGCGACTGACGCTGAGTCACCATCAACCCCTCCGTAGCTCTGTTCAAATGCCAGGCTGGCCGACAGCGACAGTTCGGCATCGGCCGCATAGCGGCTTGCAATGTAGCGCGACAGGATCATCACCGCCTTGCTGTGAACCGGCCCGCCGAGCTTTGACTCACGCTCGATATCGATGACCTGGCCCTTGCCAGGCCGCGCGGTCGCTGTGATCCGCAGCGGCAAGCCAAAACTCAGATCGCCGAGGCGCGATACCGCCAGGCCGTTGACCTGACCGATCACGGCACCGCTCACGTCAACCTTGAGGAAGCCGCGGCCAATGCTGTTCAGCGCCCGCCGCCGAACCCGTTCAGCACGCACCCGCCTTTCGGTCAGGGCTTGCTCAAGATGCTCGGCCTCGACCAGCGCTGCACCGGCCTCGGCGGCCCAGTGATCCGCCTCCATGAGGATGTCGCGCAGCACCCGATCACGCGCGGTCAGACGCTCCTGGTCGTCGGCCAGGCGACTGGCATGTTCAATCAGGCCAGCCACGGCATCACGATGCAAGGGGCGGGTACCCGCATCGCGTGCCAGGGTAGCCAGCATGCGCGCATGCAGCAGGCTGTCGTCATCGTTGCGCTCGAGATCGTCTTCAAAATCGGCCTGGACCTTGAACAGTTCTCCAAAGTCAGGATCGTAGCGGGTCAGCAGGTAATAAAGCATGCGCTCACCCACAAGCACGACTTTCAGCGACAGCGGAATCGGCGCAGGCTCCAGGTTGGTGGTACTGACCAGTCCGTACAGGTGCTCCAGTGATTCAATCCGGATCTCGCCTGATCCCAGCACGCGCTTCAGCGTCTCCCAGGCCATGGGGTGGGACAGAATGCGCCGGGCATCGATCAGCAGGTAGCCGCCGTTGGCCCGATGCAGGCTGCCAGCTCGGATCATCGAAAAATCGGTATGCAGGGCACCCTGACGCACCTGATGCTCGATTCGACCGACCAGGTGATGATGGTTGGGCAAGTCCTCGTGAATAACCGGGGCGCCGGACAGCTCGCCGTTGTCAACCAGCAGGTTACCGCGGTAACGGACCAACAGCTCCTCCGGCGGGCCGCCCCCGCGACCGCCGCGAAAGGCAGTCGCATTTTCAACGACATCGGCACAGATTCGGTCGAGGTGAGCAACGACGTCTTCCAGACTCCCCCAGCGAGCCTTGAGTTCGCTCATCGGCCCGGCCAGGGCGAACTGGACCATTTCTTCGTTCAGCGCCCGCACTTGCTTGCGAAAGGTCTTGCGCAGTCGCGGAATCTGCTGGATGACCTGCTGCAGCTTTTTCTGCAAATCGGAGATTCGGTCTTCGATACGCTGGCGCTGGTCGGCATCGAGCTTCTCGTATTCCTCGGGCTCCAGCACATCACCATCGTGCATCGGCGCCAGGGTGAATCCGCCGGGCGAGGAAATCAGCGCAATATCGGCCGCAGCGGCTTCTTCGCCGATGGCATCGATCCCTTCCTGCTGCTTGCGGTCGAAGGTTTCCTGCAGCTCCGACAACCGCGTCTGGTACTCCTCGCTTTCAAAAATCGCTTGTACGCTGCCGCGCAGCTCATCGACCAGGAATTCCAGATCCGCCCGAAAACGCCGGCCCTCGCCGGCCGGCAGGCGGAGGGCCTGCGGACGATCATGGTCATCGAAGTTGTATACGTAGCACCAGTCCGGCGGGGTCGGCGAGCGCATCGCCTTGCGGGCAAGGAAATCCTGCACTAAGGCCCGGCTGCGCAGGCCGCGCGGGGCCAGGACAAACAGGTTGAAGCCGCTGTTGTCAATGCCGGTTCCAAACTCCAGTGCCCGCATTGCGCCCTCCTGGCCCCAGGGCAAGGCCAGGTCCGGCAAGGACTCGGTGGTTTCGAACGTCAGACGCTGCAACGGGCAGCGACGGTAGACCTGATCAGCCGACAGCTTTTCGGGAACTGCCATGCAAGGCTCCATCTCCGGGGACAACTGATCGCTACTCTACCAGCAGTGCTGCTGACCGGGCGCACAGCGGATGATGATTGCGCTAACCTACCCCGATTATGCCCCTCAGGATCGCGTTTCGATGAGTAGCCAGTACCAAGCCTCAGATATTGAAGTACTGCAAGGCCTCGAGCCGGTCCGGCGTCGCCCCGGCATGTACACCGACACCACTCGCCCCAACCACCTGGTGGCAGAAGTGGTCGATAATTCGGTTGATGAAGCCCTGGCCGGCCATGCCAGGACCATCGACGTCACCCTGCACGAAGACGGCTCGGTGACCGTGATCGACGATGGCCGAGGCATGCCGGTCGACCCGCACCCGGAACACAAGCTGCCGGGGGTGGAGCTGATCCTGACCCGACTACATGCCGGCGGCAAGTTTTCCGGCAACAACTACAAATTCTCCGGCGGCCTGCATGGGGTCGGCGTCTCGGTGGTCAACGCGCTGTCGAAACGCCTGGTCTGCCAGATCAAGCGCGATGGCAAGCTGCATGAAATCAGCTTCGCCAACGGCGACACCGAACAGACACTGAAGGTGATCGACGAGGTCGGCAAGCGCAACACCGGCACCCGGGTCCAGTTCTGGCCGGACGAGCAGTATTTCGACTCTGCCAATATCTCGCGACCGCGCCTGAAACACCTGCTCAAGGCCAAGGCGATTCTCTGCCCCGGATTGAAGGTGACGCTGCAGGACGAGAAAACCGGCGACAGCGAGACCTGGCAGTTCGAAGACGGTCTGACCGACTACCTGACCGAAAGCCTGGAAGATCGGGAACGGATTCCGCAGGCGCCATTTACCGGCGAGTTCTCCGGTGCCGACCAGGAAGCGGCCTGGGCACTGGCCTGGTTGCCGGAAGGCGAATTGATCCAGGAATCCTACGTCAACCTGATTCCGACGCCAGCCGGTGGCACCCACACCAACGGATTGCGCACGGGTCTGATCGAAGGCTTGCGCGAGTTCTGCGACATACGCAACCTTTTGCCGCGCGGCCTGAAGCTGTCGCCGGACGATGTCTGGGAGCGCCTGAGTTTCCTGCTGTCGGTGAAGCTGGCCGACCCGCAGTTCGCCGGCCAAACCAAGGAACGTCTGAGCTCCCGGGCGGCAGCCAGTTTTGTTTCCGGCGTCGTCAAGGATGCGTTCGCGCTGTGGCTGAACAAGCATGTCGCCGACGGCGAGGCTATCGCCAAGCTGGCCATCGACAATGCGCTGAAACGCCAGAAGGCAAGAAAACAGGTCGCCAGGCGCAAGGTCACCGCCGGCCCTGCCCTGCCCGGCAAACTGGCCGACTGCGCCTCTACCGACCTGGAAGAGACCGAGCTTTTCCTGGTCGAGGGTGATTCGGCAGGCGGCAGCGCCAAGCAGGCCCGCAACCGCGAGTTCCAGGCCATCATGCCGCTCAGAGGCAAAATCCTGAACACCTGGGAGACCGAGCCCGATCAGGTCCTTCGGTCGCAGGAAGTACACGACCTGGCCGTGGCCATCGGCGTTGATCCGGGCTCGGCCGACCTGGCCAAGCTGCGCTACGGCAAGGTCATCATTCTGGCCGACGCCGACTCCGACGGCCTGCACATCGCCACCCTGCTGTCGGCTTTGTTCGTACGCCATTTCCGACCGCTGGTCGAAGCAGGCCGAATTTTTGTGGCCATGCCGCCGCTGTTTCGAATTGATGTCGGCAAGCAGACCTTTTATGCCCTGGATGCCGAAGAACGCCGAGGTCTGCTGGCCCGGATCGAGGCCGAGAAGATCAAGGGCAAGATTTCCGAAACCCGATTCAAGGGCTTGGGCGAAATGAACCCGCTGCAGCTGCGCGAATCCACCATCGACCCGGACACCCGCCGCCTGATCCAGCTGACCATCGACGACGATGAAGCCACCCACGCCATCATGGACATGCTGCTGGCCCGGAAGCGGGCGGCTGATCGACGGGCTTGGTTGGAGGAGAAGGGGAATTTGGCGGAGGTGGGGGTTTAGGGTTCCGGGTTCCGGGTTCCGGGTTCCGGGTTCCGGGTTCAGGGTTCAGGGTTCGGGGTTCGGACGTTTGGAGACTGGAGGGCGATGGGGCTTTCACGTTGGCTGTTTGATGGTGTGGTTCAATTCGCGTATGGAAAACAACAGTAGTCGAGTTGGGCGGCGGCGCCTTTTGGTCGGGCTTGGGTTTGGATTGCCGGCGCTGGGGCTGTTTGGCGGTCGAATTTTTGCCGACGCTGAGCAGGGCTTGGCTTTCGAGCCGTTGCAGCTGACATCGCGGCAGTGGCGCGAGATTCTGTCTGCCGAAGAGTATCGGGTGCTGCGTCGGGACGGCACGGAAAGGGCTTTTTCCAGTCCGCTGGACAAGGAGTTTGGCAACGGCACCTATGTCTGTGCCGGATGTTTCCTGCCGCTGTTTTCCAGCGCGCACAAATATGATTCCGGCACCGGCTGGCCCAGTTTCTGGCAGCCGATCAATGACGAGCACATCGGGACCAGGCGTGACTTCCGTCTGATTATCCCGCGCACCGAATATCACTGCGCCCGCTGCGGCGGCCACCAGGGTCACGTCTTCGACGACGGTCCAGAGCCGACCGGGCAGCGCTGGTGCAACAACGGCGTCGCCCTGCGCTTCATTCCTGCCGGGGAGTCTCTGCCAGCGCTGAGGAGCGGCATCGATGATTGACGGTCTCCGGGGTGGTGGCCTTTACAGGCTTATCGCCGTTTTCTTGATGAGTCTGCTCATGGCAGCCCACGGGCTGGCCAGTGACGAAGGACGAATCGCCAAGGCGACATTTGCCGGGGGCTGCTTCTGGTGCATGGAGCCGCCTTATGATCGGTTGGACGGGGTGATCGAGACTGTGTCGGGTTTCAGTGGCGGGCACGTGTCAAACCCCAGCTATGAACAGGTAGTTCGCGGCGGCACCGGTCACCTGGAGGTGGTACAGGTGCACTTCGATCCTGACGTGGTCGACTACCATCGTCTGCTCGAGGTTTTCTGGCGCAATATCGACCCCTACCAGGCCGACGGGCAGTTTTGCGATCGTGGCGAAATGTACCGCTCGGCGATCTTTTTCCACGACGAGGAACAGGAGCGCCTGGCTCGGGAGTCCCTTGCCGCCCTGGCGGGCAACGGCCCTGAATCCGGGCCGATCGACACCCGCATCCTGTCCTTCGAGGCCTTCTATGCAGCCGAGGATTACCACCAGGGCTACTACCTGAAAAACCCGGTTCGCTACCGCTACTATCGCTGGCGCTGCGGCCGCGATCAGCGCCTCGAACAGCTATGGGGCGACCAGGCCGGCGGCTGACCATGACTTCTGACCCAAGCGATAGCGCCTGATTTCAGGCATCATGGAAGGTCAAAGACTGGCCGACGCGGGGGCGGGGCCAGCTGACACCAACAAATCATCAACCTAAGGAGCGCCTGCATGAAAGCATGGTCTCACTCTTTCACCGTCTTCATTTCACTGATTCTGCTGATCCTGCCGGCGTTGGCCAGCGACAGAATCGAGTACGTCACCACCGTCGAGGGTATCAGCGAATACCGCCTTGATAACGGACTGCGCGTGCTGCTGATGCCCGATGAAAGCCGGCCCACGGCGACCATTAACATCACTTATTTCGTCGGCTCGAAGCACGAAAGCTACGGCGAAACCGGCATGGCCCACCTGCTCGAGCACATGCTGTTTTACGGCACGCCCGATCACCAGGACATCAAGGCCGAAATTTCCGAGCGCGGTGGTGTCGCCAACGGCACCACCTGGTACGAGCGCACCAACTATTTCCAGACCCTGCCCTCTGGAGAGGAGAACCTGGAGTGGGCCATTCGCATGGAAGCCGACCGCATGGTCAATTCGCTGATCGACGAAGACGATCTGGCTTCGGAAATGACCGTGGTCCGGAATGAGTTCGAGATCGGCGAAAACAACCCGATCGGTGTACTGATGCAGCGGGTGATGGCGACCGCCTACCTGTGGCACGGCTATGGTCGCTCGACCATTGGTGCGCGCTCCGATATCGAGAACGTGCCGATCGAACGCCTGCAGGC
>SKQI01000090.1 GCA_007119095.1 Wenzhouxiangella sp.
ATCATCGAAATGGTGGCGGCCACCCGCTACGACTGCATGATCGGGTCCGCGGCGGGGATGCGCCAGGCCCTGGTGCAGGCCATTCACCATTGCCGCCATCGCCGGGCCTTTGGTGCTTCCCTGGTTGACCAGCCGCTGATGCAGAACCTGCTGGCCGACCTGGCCCTGGAAAGCGAGGCGGCAATGACCTTGGCATTACGTGTCTCTGCTGCCCTGGATGCCCAGGACGAGGTACACGAGCGTCTGTTCGCCCGCCTCGCCACGCCGGTGGGCAAATACTGGATCTGCAAACGCACTCCCAATCATGCTTACGAGGCCATGGAGGTGATCGGTGGTACGGGCGTCATGGAAAGCCATGTCATGGCCCGGCTGTTCCGCGAGTCTCCGGTCAACGCGATCTGGGAAGGCAGCGGCAATGTCCAGTGCCTGGACATGCTGCGTGCGATGGCTCGCGAGCCGGAGGTGGTTCAGGTCTGGTTTGCCGAGCTGGAGCGTGCCAAGGGCGGCAACCGCTTGCTGGATGCCCATGTCGAGGCACTGAAACGGGATCTGGGCGATAGAGAGGAAATCGATTATCGGGCCCGTGACCTGGCCGATCGCATGGCTTTAGGGCTGCAGGCTGCGTTGCTGATCCAGCAGGCACCCGACTTTGTCGCCGACGCCTTCTGCGCCAGCCGCCTGGCCAGCACCCCCAGCCACAACTACGGCACGCTCCCACGCCAGATCGACTGCAAAGCCATCATCAGCCGAGCTTTCGCCAGATGATCTTTTCAGTTAACGGCGAAAAGAGGTTGGAACCACCGAAAACACCGAAGCCACCGAAACAAGCAAAGCTCAATTCGGTGCTTTCGGTGTCTTCGGTGGCTTAAAATTTTTTTGTTCGGGAGCTAACGCGGTGTGCTTTTCGAGCAGGGATCGCCGGGTTTGCGGCCGCAGGGGCAGCCGGCCTTGCTGCCAAGGCCGCCACAGGAACCGGAGATGGGCTTGCGGCCCATGATGACCCCGATGGCCATGGCCGTCACTATGACCAGCATCAGGGCTGCGGTGAGGATGAAAGTGGTAAACATGTCAGTCTGATTCCAGTTCCAGATACGGGGTGAAGCTGTCGGTGTATCGCTCGACCAGCTCACCGTCAACTTCCAGGATCCAAAGGGCGGTGATGTCGTTTTCGACCGCAATACGATAAGCGTGTTCCGGCTCTGGCACGCCCAGCGCCGTCGCCCAGGCATCTGCCCAGGTCGCATTATCAGCGATCACCGTGATCGAGACCGCATGATGGTCAACCGGGAAACCGCTGCGTGGGTCGATGGTGTGGGAGAAACGCTGGCCATCAGACTCGAAAAACTGGCGGTAGGTGCCCGAGGTGACGATGGCTGCCGTGCCGGGTTCGATGATTTGTTGGATTTCGCGCGTGCCCGGTGAGGGCCGCTCGATGGCGATGCGCCAGGGGCCGTCAAGGCGCTGGCCGTGGGTGCGGATATCGCCACCAATATCAATGAGAAAGTTGTCGATACCCAGCGCCAATAGATGCTCGGCGACCACATCTACACCCCAGCCCTTGGCAATGGAGGAAAAGTCCAGAAACAGGCCGCCCGGCTGGATCAGTTGGCGCTGTTCCCGTTCGAAACTCAGGCGCTGGTAACCAACCCGCTCAAGCGTTTCAGCCACATCTTCCGGGTCGGGGGCGTGGTCATGACGCTGAGGTGGTCCAAACCCCCACAGATTGACCAGCGGGCCCACCGTGGGGTCGTAGGCGCCCTCGGTCAGCTCGGCTACCCGCAGGGCCATGTCGAGGACGTGGGCGAAACTTTCGGGAACGACCATGGCGTCGCCTGCCGGCAGGCGATTGAAGCGGCTGATATCCGAATCCTCTCGCCAGGTGCTCATCTCATCGTTGACCTGCTCCAGCAGGGCTTCGATTTCAGTGCGAAGCTGAGGAATGGGGGGCTCGCCGGGAGGAGCGGCCAGGCGCACGGTCCAGGTCGTGCCCATGGTGTAGCCGCTCATTACGATGGGCTCCTGCGGTACCCTGCTGCAGGCCACGGCCAGCAGCAGGGCAAGCACCGGCAGGGCGGTGCGGGCACGCATGATCAGCCGCCGAAGTCGTCGAGCAGGATGTTCTCCGGTTCCACACCCAGATCGTCGAGCATCTTGAGTACGGCCGAGTTCATCATCGGCGGTCCACACAGGTAGTACTCGCAGTCTTCGGGTGCCGGATGATCGTTGAGATAGTTGTCCAGAGCCACCTGGTGAATGAAGCCCGTGTAGCCTTCCCAGTTGTCTTCCGGCAGCGGGTCGGACAAGGCCAGGTGCCAGGTGAAGTTGTCGAACTTCTCCTGCAGCTCGTTGAATTCTTCCACGTAAAACGCCTCGCGCAGCGATCGGGCGCCGTACCAGAAGGTGATCTTGCGGTCGGAGTTCAAACGCAGCAGCTGGTCGAAGATATGCGAACGCAGCGGGGCCATGCCGGCACCACCGCCAATGAAGACCATTTCGTTATCGGTGTCCTTGGCGAAAAATTCGCCGAATGGACCGAACACGGTGACTTTGTCGCCCGGCTTCAGGTTGAACAGGAAGGTCGAGGCGATCCCCGGCGGCAGATCGGACTTGCCCGGAGGCGGTGTGGCGATCCGGATATTGAACTTCAGTACGCCCTTTTCTTCCGGGTAGTTGGCCATGGAATAGGCGCGAACCGTTTCCTCCGCCGTGTTTTTCAGCTTCAGATCAAACAAATTGAAGTGGTCCCAGTCACCCCGGTACTCTTTGTCGATCTGAAAGTTGGAGAAGTCAGCCTCGAAGCCCGGAATGGCAAACTGCATGAAGCCGCCGGCCCGGAACTCGATGTCCAGATCCTTCGGCAGACGCAGCACCAGCTCCTTGATGAAGGTGGCGACGTTATCGTTCGAGATGACTTCACACTCGATCTTCTTGACGCCGAAGAACTCTTCGGGCACCTCGACCTTCATGTCTTGCTTGACGGCGACCTGGCAGGACAGGCGCAGGCCTTCACGAATTTCGCCGCGGGTCAGCTTCTCGCGTTCGGTCGGCAGCGCTTCGCCGCCTCCCTCAATGACCTTGCAGATGCATTGGCCGCAGGTTCCGCCGCCACCGCAGGCCGAAGACAGGAAAATACCGCCGTCGGCCAGGGTGCCCAGTAGTTTGCTGCCGGCTGGCGTCTTGATGGCTTTTTCCGGGTCACCGTTGATGTCGATGGTGACTTCACCGGTGCTGACCAGGCGCGAGCGCGCAACCAGAATGAGGGCGACCATGACCAGCACGGCGCCGACGAACATGATGACTCCGGCGGTGATTTCTACAAACATTACAGTTGTACCCCGGCGAATGACATGAAACCCAGTGACATGAGTCCGGTGATCAGGAAGACGATCCCGAGACCGCGCAGGCCGTGCGGGACGTCGCTGTACTTGAGTTTTTCCCGAATCGCGGCCAGCAGGACGATCGCCAATGCCCAACCGACGCCGCCGCCCAAACCGAATACTACGGACTCACCGAAATCGTAATTTCGCTCGACCATAAACAGGCTGCCGCCGAGGATGGCGCAGTTCACCGTAATCAGCGGCAGAAAAACACCCAGGGCGTTGTAAAGGGCCGGCACGTACTTGTCGAGCACCATTTCCAGGATCTGGACGGACGCCGCAATCAGACCGATGTAGCACATCAGGCCGAGAAAGCGCAGGTCGACGGTTTCCAGCGCCGCGATACCGGTCCAGGCCAACGCGCCCTCGTCGAGAAAGTTGTGCAGGACCAGGTTGTTGATCGGCACGGTCAGGGCGAGAATGACAATGACTGCAACGCCCAGGCCAAAGGCCGTCTCGACTTTCTTGGAAATGGCCAGGAAGGTACACATGCCCAGGAAGAAGGCCAGGGCAAGGTTTTCAACGAAGACGGCCCGAATGAACAGGCTCAGGTATTCCTCAAACATGATCTACTCCGTCCTCAGAATGCCGGGCTGACCCGGGTGTTGGGGCCGATTTCGAACTCTTCGCTCTCGACTTGCTCGGTTCGGAAGGTGCGCAGCACCCAGATGAACCCGGCAATCAGGAAGAATGCACTTGGCGGCAGCAGCATCAGGCCGTTGGCGACATACCAGCCACCCTCGGTGCTCAGCGGCATGATCTGGACGCCGAAGACGCTGCCGGATCCGAACAATTCACGGCAGAAGCCGACGATCAGCAGCACGACCGAGTAACCGAGCGCGTTGCCGAAACCGTCAACGGCCGAAATCAGCGGGGGGTTCTGCATGGCAAAGGCTTCGGCCCGACCCATGACGATGCAGTTGGTGATGATCAGGCCAACAAACACGCTGAGCTCGCGCGATAGCTGAAAAGCAAAGGCCTGCAGCACCTGATCGACGAGAATCACCAGCGCGGTGATGATGGTCATCTGGACGATGATGCGGATGTTGGACGGGATGATATTCCGGATCAGCGAGACGAAGAAATTCGAGAAGGTCATCACGAAGATCACCGCGATGCACATGGTCACCGTGGTGCTCATCTTGGTCGTGATCGCCAGCGCCGAGCAGATGCCCAGGATCTGCAGCGCAATCGGATTGTTCGCGAAAATAGGTGCCAGCAGCACCTCGCGCGGTTTGTGCTCGGACATCAGATCAACACCTCTGCGTTGTTCAGTTGTTCGCTCAGGCGGCGCAGGTAGGCTTCGTAGCCCTGCTCGCCGAACCAGAAACGGACCATTGCCTGGACGCCGTTGGCGGTAATGGTGGCGCCGGACAGGCCGTCGATCCGGTAGTCGGCATCCGGAACGCCATCGGGTGTGCGACCGCGGTCAACCCGAAACACCATGTCGCCCTGGTCATTGCGCAGGCGGGTGCCGATCCAGTTCTGCTGCCAGCTCGGATTTTCAATCTCGCCGCCCAGCCCGGGCGTTTCGCCGTGTTCGAAAAAGCTGATGCCGGCGATGGTGTTCAGGTCGGGTTCAAGAGCGATGAAACCATACATGGTCGACCACAGGCCATAGCCATGGACCGGGAAGATCACCCGCGTGAGTTCGCCATCTTCGTCCCGGGCGAGGAAAACCTCGCCGTAGCGTGCCTGGCGACCGATGCCGGCTGGATCTTCGGCCAGCGCGCGGCTGCGAGCGGGATCGCGGGCGGCGCGAATCGGATCAAAGCTTGCGTCCAGTTCCACGTACTCGCCGGTGTCGAACTCGATGAAACGGCGCTCGATGCGCTCGAAAGCGGCGGCCACATCCATGCCGGGCTCATACATGCCCGCTGCCTGCAGCACATTGAGCTGGCGGAAGGCGTTGCGGTTTTCTTCCTGGTGCGGTCGCAGCGTTACCGCCGCGGTCGACACGATGATCGCCGCCACCAGGCAAACCCCGGTGGCCACCTTGATCGTGTTGGAAATGCTGTTCTTATCCTTCACTGACGGCCTCCTGCAGGCGGTTGCGTCGGCGGGCAATGTTGGCCTTGACGACCATGTAATCGATCAGCGGAGCGCACAGGTTGGCAAACAGGATGGCCAACATCATGCCTTCCGGGAAGGCCGGGTTCACAACCCGGATCAACACCGCCATGATGCCGATCAATGCGCCGAAGATGTATTTGCCAAGGTCGGTCATCGAGGCCGACACCGGGTCCGTGGCCATGTACACCAGGCCGAAGGCAAAGCCGCCGACGGTCAGGTGCCAGTACCACGGCATCGCAAACATCGGATTGGTATCGCTGCCGGCCAGGTTGAGAACCAGGCTCATGAACATCATGCCCAGCAGGACGCTGAGCATGATCCGCCAGGAGGCGATCCGCGTGGTCAGCAGGATCAACGCACCCAGGGCGATCAGCAGGGTCGAGGTCTCGCCGATCGAGCCCTGAATACCGCCGAGCGCGGTCTGCATCCAGGTCAGATCGACTTCCGGAATAGTGGCGGCATTCTCGGTCAGGCCGACGCTGAAGTCCAGGTCGCCGGTGGCTGCCAGGGCCAGCGGTGTCGGGCCGGAGAATCCATCAACCGCGGTCCAGATCGAGTCGCCGGACAAGTAGGCCGGGTAGGCAAAAAACAGGAAGGCACGGCCGGTCAGGGCCGGGTTGAGGAAGTTCTTGCCGGTGCCACCGAACACTTCCTTGCCCAGCACGACGCCAAAGCTGATGCCAAGGAAGACCATCCACAGCGGAATGGTTGGCGGCAGGATCAGGGTGAACAGAATGCCGGTGACGAAGAAACCTTCGTTGACCTCATGGCCGCGCTTCCAGGCGAACAAGCCTTCCCAGATGAAGCCGCCCAGGTAGGTGACGATGAAGATCGGCACATAGTAGGCAGCGCCGTGGATGAAGTTGTGCAGCCAGTTGGTATGGTCGAACCCTGCCAGCATGGCAACCAGGTCCGTGCGCCAGCCTTCGATGGGCGCATAGCCGAACTCGGTAATCTGCAGGTTAGCCTGGTAGCCAACGTTGAACATGCCAAAAAACAGGGCCGGCAAGGCAGCGAACCAGACCGTCATCATGACTCGCTTCAGGTCCAGCCCGTCGCGAACGTGTGCGGTCGCCCGGGTGGTGCTCGACGGGCTGTAAAGCATGGTGTCGAACATTTCGTAGAACACGTAAAAGCGTTCGTACTTGCCACCTTTCTCGAAGTTCGGCGCGATGCGCCGATCAATGTAAGCGCGAAGTCCCACTTAACCTTCCTTCTGGATACGTTCCAGGTTGTCACGGAGGATCGGGCCGTACTCATACTTGCCCACACAGACGTAAGTGCACAGAGCCAGGTCTTCTTCGACCAGTTCCAGTGCGCCGAGTGACTCGGCCATTTCGATATCGCCAACAATCAGCGAGCGCAGCAGCTGGGTGGGCAGGATGTCGAGGGGCATGACCTTCTCGTACTGGCCCAGCGGCACCATGGCGCGCTCGCTGCCGTTCGTGCTGGTGTCGAGCTCCAGGCGCTTGTTCGGCCACAGCTTCGACAGGTAGATGTTCATCGCCGAGTGCCGTTTCAGGCCGGGCGACAGATAGCCAAACATGCGGCGGTCATTGCCTTCGCGCAGGATCGTGATCTGGTTGGCCACGCGCCCGAGAAAGGCCAGGGGGCCACGGGCGTGATGACCGTTGAACACCGAGCCCGAGACGACGCGGTTATCGTCCGCTTCGCCGATCATCTCATCCCGGCAAATGTCTTCCACCGCGGCACCCAGTCGGGTGCGTACCAGGCGTGGTTGCTTGGCGCGTGGGCCGCAAATGGCGATGACGCGGTCGGTATACAGTCTGCCGGTTGAAAGCAGCTTGCCGATCGCGATGACGTCCTGGTAGCCGACGACCCAGGCCTCGCGGTTGCGGCTGACCGGATGCAGGAAATGAATGTGCGTGCTCGGGTTGCCGGCCGGGTGGGGCCCGGAAAAACGTTCTTCACGGATATTGCCTTCAGCAAAACTGTCCAGGCCTGACTCGGCGGCGCGGCACACCCAGACCGGGCCATCGGTCAGGCAAGACAGCGCGCGCAGTCCATCGCGGAAGGCATCGCGCTGCTCTTCGATGCCAATGTCCGGATTGGCTGCCAGCGGATTGGTATCCATGGCCGGCACGAAAATGGCAGTCGGACGGCTGTCGACAGCCGGCACCTGACCGAAGGGACGGGTGCGGATGGCCGTCCACTGCCCGGACTCGATCAGCAGCTTGCGAATGGCTTCACCATCGGTGCTGGCAATCAGTCCCTCGCGCCAGGCATCGAACGGCTGGTCGCCGTCGCCATCGGTGGTGTCAATGACGACCGATTGCATGAAGCGCTTGGCGCCACGGTTGATGGCAATGACGCGACCGGCAGCAGGAGCCGTGTACAGCACTCCTTCGTTTTTCTTGTCATCGAACAAGATCTGGCCGCGCTTGACCCGATCACCTTCAGCAACGTGCAAGGTGGGGCGCATGCCCGGATAGTCGCCACCCAGTAGCGCGACCTTGCGCACCGGGTTGCCGCTGGAGATTTTCTGCTCGGGCGCACCTGCCAGCGGCAGGTCCATCCCCTTCCGAATGCGAATCATGGTGTCTAATTAACCAGAAAGCGAATACTCGACCCACTATTTTCCCAAAAATTACTGCTTAACGCCAGTAATTTCGGTAATAAACTATCTAATTGCGCGTCATTGGTGAGTGATTCGGGCGTGCCGGACAGGTCGCATCCTAGCCGCGGACGTAGGCCTCGAGCTGCTCAATCAGCAGACGCTGGTCGTCGATCACCGCATTGACCAGATCGCCGATGGAAACCAGTCCGATCAGTTCGCCTTCATCGATGACGGGAAGATGTCGAATCCGCTTGCGCGTCATGGTTTCCAGGCCTTCGGCCGCCGTTGCCAGCGGCGAAATGGTAATCAACGATGTGCTCATCACTTCCTCTACCCGGGTTTCGCGCGAGGCGCGGCCGGCGAGGATGACCTTGCGCGCATAGTCGCGCTCGGAAAAGATGCCTTTCAGATCCCCGTCCTGCATGACCAGGACGGCGCCCACGCCTTTTTCAGCCATGCACTTGACTGCGTCGATAACCAGTTCCGACGGGCCGACCGAGAAAATTTCGTAGCCTTTGTCGTCAAGAATGTGTCGCACGTTATGCATGAAAAAACCCCGGTCTGATGAATGTCGTTTGGCCCGAGTATATCGCGCACCCTGATGCCGGCGGAAGCGGCTTGGATTAAGATGACGCCCTGATTCAACAATGCGATTCTCGGGAATGAATACTTCGAAGACGGGTGGGCGTGCGGTCGTATTGTTGTCCGGCGGGCTGGATTCAGCGACGGTGCTGGCCACCGCCGTGCAGTCCGGCCACGAATGTCACAGCCTGGCCGTGGACTACGGTCAGCGTCATCGTGCGGAGCTGGACGCTGCCGAGCGCGTCAGTCAAGCGCTGGGGGCCAAATCACACAAGGTCGTCAAGGTGGATCTGCGTGCGATCGGTGGTTCGGCGCTGACCGATGACATTGAAGTGCCAACCGAGCCGGGTGAGGGAATTCCGGTGACCTACGTGCCGGCGCGCAATACCTTGATGCTCAGCCTGGCCCTCGGCTATGCCGAAGTGCTGGATGCCTTGAATTTGTGGATTGGTGTCAATGCTGTCGATTACTCCGGCTATCCCGATTGCCGGCCTCAGTTCATTGCTGCCTTCGAGGCGCTGTGTCAGGTGGCCACCAAGCGTGGCGTGGAGGGCGGACGCTTCGTGCTGCATACCCCGCTGATTCATCTGACCAAAGCCGAGATCATTCGCCGCGGCCTCGCTGCCGGGGTTGACTATGCGCTGACGGTTTCCTGCTACCAGGCTGACGATGAAGGGCGCGCCTGCGGTCGCTGCGATTCCTGCCGCTTGCGCCACCAGGGTTTTGTTGATGCCGGTGTCAATGACCCGACGCGATACGTCAGCGGTGCTTTCAGTAATCCCGATTGAGCAGGCGTTCAGTCAGCCACAACAGGCCTTCAGCATTTCCGTCCAGTCGGCCCAGGCAGCTCAGTGCGTCGCCTGAAAGTTCGGCGATCCGCTGGCGGGCGGCTTCGACGCCGAACAAGCCTGGCCAGGTAGCTTTGTCATGGGCCAGGTCGGAGCCGGCTGTCTTGCCGATGATGGCGGTCTCTCCTTCAATATCGAGCAGGTCGTCGCAGATCTGAAAAGCCAGGCCGACCTGTTCGGCGAAACGTGCCAGCGACTGGCGCGCAGGCTGGTCCAGCGACGGAGACAGGGCTGCCGGCATCATCACAGCCGCCTTGATCAAGGCCCCTGTTTTCAGTCGAAACATGTGTTCCAGCGCCTGCTGGTCCGGTCGCTGTCCCTCAAGCTGCAGGTCCATGGCCTGACCGCCGGCCATGCCGCTGGCGCCGCAGGCTTGGGTCAGCAGCTTGATCATGGCAAGGCCTGCAGCAGGTTGCCGCTGCAAACCCTCGTCGCTGGCGAGTATTTCAAAAGCAAGCGCCTGCAAGGCATCACCGGCAAGAATGGCTGTCGCTTCGTCGAACTGCAGGTGCGTGGTCGGCCGGCCGCGTCGCAGTGCATCGTCATCCATGGCCGGCAGGTCATCGTGGACCAAGGAGTAGCAGTGAATCAGCTCAACCGCACAGGCGGCTGAGTCCAGTTGCTGTGCCTCGATGTTCAATAACTCGCCGCTGGCATAAACCAGCAGCGGGCGCAGCCGTTTCCCGCCGTTGACCGTGCTGTAGCGCATGGCTTGGCTAAGTCGATCGTTGTCAGACAGCAGCGCGGAAAGCTGGCGCTCGACGCGTTCGGTCAGCCCTGCGCTGCGTCGGCCGAACGCTGCCTCGGCGGTGACAGAATGATCCAAGGGAGCGGGGCTCCGGGTCAGTTGAAGGGCCAGAGCCGACGCAGGCCGCGCCGGTCAGCGTCATCATCGCCCGACGCATCGCCGAAATTCAGTTCCAGCACGGCGCGGGTGTCGGCGCTGAGTTCGTCAAGCTCCAGACGTTCAAACGCGCGCTTCATCAAGGCAAGCGCATCGGCATTGGCCGGCGCGCCGGGAAAATTCTCAATGACATACTGTGAACGGTTGACGGCGGCAATGTAGGCGCCGCGGCGGAAATAGTATTCTCCGATCCGTACTTCGGCTTCGGCCATTACGTTGCGCAGGAACACCATGCGCTGCCGGGCATCGGCAACGTAGCGGCTTTCTGGGAAGCGCTGGGTCAGCTCCTGGAAGTCCATGAATGCACGGCGCGCGCTCTCCTGGTCACGGTCAACAATCTGGCCTGGAAACAAGCGACGAAGCATGCCCATGGCCTGATCGTAATGAACCAGTCCTTTCAGATACCAGGCGTAGTCCACGTTCGGGTGGGTGGGGTAGGTGCGGATGAAGCGGTCCAGCGTCGTGATCGCGGCTTCCGGTCGTCGTGCCCGGTGCAACGCATAGGCCATGTCCAGCTGTGCCTGTTCAGCATGGCGGCCGAACGGATAACGTGTGGTCAGGCGACGATACTTGTCTATGGCAGCGTCGTACTGACGGTTATTCAATGCGCGCTGGGCCTCGGCATACAACGCTTCCGGGCCGGCGTCGTCATCGTTTCTGTCGCGCGCGCAACCGCTGGCGAGGGCCAGCACCAGAACGGCGAGTATCATCAGGCAAACTCGCGACATCGGGCCGCGGGCTTCTTGCATAATCAGGGTCATATCCAATGGTAATTGCAGCTTCAAGCGGCACATGATGCCAGAAGCGCGGGTAAAAGTCCGTTAACCGAGGGCAGTACGCAGGATGCGCGAGACCGTTCGCGAAACACTGGAGATCGAGGCGGCCGATGCCGGGCGGCGGCTGGACCAGGTGCTGGCCGAACGCTGGCCGGATTTTTCGCGCTCGCGTTTGACGGCCTGGATTCGCGCCGGCGATGTGCTGGTTGACGGTCGCCCGGTCAAGCCGCGGCACACGGTTTGCGTCGGCGAGTCGGTGGCGCTTGAAACCGTGCTCGAAGCCCATCCCGACACGCCGCAGCCCGAGCAGATTGCCCTGGACGTGCTGCATTGCGATGACCAGGTGCTGGTGGTCAACAAGCCTGCCGGGCTGGTCGTTCATCCCGGGTCGGGCAATCCCGACGGCACGTTAGTTAACGCCTTGCTGCATTTCGATCCTGGCCTGGCGCCGCTGCCCAGGGCGGGGCTGGTTCACCGTCTCGACAAGGACACCAGTGGCTGCCTGGTGGTGGCGCGAACGACCGGGGCTCATCGCTTCCTGGTCGCTGCCATGAAACGGCGTGACATCAAGCGTCACTACCAGGCCGTGGTCTGGGGTGAGGTCATCGCCGGTGACACGATTGATGCGCCGCTGGGCCGGCACCCGGTGGATCGGCGTCGGCAGGTGGTTCGGCCGGACGGGCGGCGGGCAGTGACCCACTACCGCGTTGCCAGGCGTCTGGCCGGCAGCACGCTGCTGGATGTCAGTCTGGAGACCGGGCGTACCCATCAGATCCGTGTGCACCTGGCGCATGTCCAGTTTCCCATCGTTGGCGACCCTTTCTATGGCCGGCGCGGTGTGCCGGCTGGACTGAATGACCGCCAGCGCGCAGCCTGGCTGGCGTTTCCGCGCCAGGCGCTGCATGCAGCCCATATCGTTGTGCCCCATCCTTCAGGCGACCAGCCAATCAGTGCCAGAGCGCCACTGCCGGATGACATGGCAATGCTGATTGAACTGCTCGCTCAGGCCGAACGCGATGATCAGGCCTGATTGGCCCGGCGTTGACGGCGTGCGAGTGTTGGCGACCACCCGTGCCGGCGGCGTCAGCCAGGGGGGCTGGGCCAGTTTCAATCTCGGGCTGCACTGTGGTGACGATGAGCGGGCAGTGGCCGAGAACCAGCGTCGTCTGGGGGTGCTGTTGCCAGCGCCACCGCGCTGGCTGCGACAGGTGCACGGCATCACCGTTGTCGGGCCCGAACAATGGCGGCCGGGCATTGAGGCCGATGCGGCCTGGACGGATCGGGCCGGCCAGGTGCTGGCCATTCTGACCGCCGATTGCCTTCCCATTCTGCTGGCGAGCATGGATGGCAGGACGGTGGCGGCTGTTCATGCGGGCTGGCGCGGGCTGGCCGGCGGGATTTTGGGCGAGACGGTTGCCGCGCTGCCGGTCGTGCCGTCTGAACTTCGTGCCTGGATCGGTCCTGGTATAGGTCAGGCAGCCTATGAAGTTGACGATGCCGTCGTGGCCGCCTTGCAAAAGGCGGTGCCGGGGGCAAAGTCTTGCTTCCGTGCCAGCCGCGCTGGCCATTGCCTGGCCGATCTCAAAGGACTGGCAAGCCGGGCCCTGAACCAGGCCGGCGTGACTGATGTGACCGATGCCCGTCTGTGTACGGCCAGCGATTCGGAGCGCTTTTATTCCCATCGGCGCGACCATGGCCGCACCGGGCGGCAGGCCACACTGATCTGGTTCGACCCCGACGCGGCCCCTGGCTGACCGGCATTCCGGGCCTTACGCACGCCTCGTGGTCTGCACGCTTGGCTGATCGGGCTTAACGACACCAGGGCGTCCTTCGTGGCAGGCGCTGGAGAAGGCCTTTTTCAGTTAGAATATCCGCCCGGACTCATTCCATCTTGGACATCCGGGCATGACCTCTTTGATCTTCGTCACCGGCGGCGTCGTGTCGTCACTGGGCAAGGGTATCGCCGCTGCTTCGCTGGGCTCTATTCTGGAGGCTCGCGGCCTGCGCGTGACCCTGCTCAAGCTCGACCCTTACATCAACGTCGACCCGGGTACCATGAGCCCGTTCCAGCACGGCGAAGTCTTCGTGACCGAGGACGGTGCTGAAACCGATCTCGATCTGGGGCATTACGAACGCTTCGTGCGCACGCGCATGACCCAGCGCAACAATTTCACCACCGGCCGCATTTATGCCAACGTCATCGCCAAGGAGCGCCGCGGCGATTACCTGGGCTCGACGGTGCAGGTCATCCCGCACATCACCGACGAGATCAAGGATTCGGTCAACCAGGCGGTCGAAGGCTACGATGTTGCCCTGATCGAAATTGGCGGCACGGTTGGTGACATTGAATCACTGCCGTTCCTCGAAGCCATTCGCCAGCTGGGCTACGAGTATGGGCGCCAGGCGCTGTTCATGCACTTGACTCTGGTCCCCTACCTGCGCGCAGCCAACGAAATCAAGACCAAGCCGACCCAGCACTCGGTCAAGGAACTGCGCTCGATCGGCATTCAGCCCGACGTGTTGCTGTGCCGCTGCGAGCGCATGCTGTCGGATGATGAGCGCAAGAAGATTGCGCTGTTCACCAACGTGGCTGCCGAGGCCGTGGTGTCGGCGGTGGATGTGGATAACATCTACAAGATTCCGCTGTTCTATCACCGTCAGGGGTTGGACCGGATCGTGCTTGATCGCCTCTCGCTGAAGGCCAATGCCCCCGACCTGTCAGACTGGGAAGAGGTGGTGGAACGAAGCGCCCGACCCAGGCACGAGGTCACCATTGCCATGGTCGGAAAATACGTCGAGCATGCCGATGCCTACAAGTCACTGAATGAAGCGTTGTCTTCCGGTGGCCTGCCGGACCAGATCGCGGTCAATATTCGACCGGTAGAGTCGGAGGAAATCGAGCAAAGTGGCACCGCCGTGCTGGACGGCGTCGACGCCATCCTGGTGCCGGGCGGTTTTGGCGAGCGCGGTTTCGAAGGCAAGCTCGAGGCCATTCGCTACGCACGCGAGCAGGGCATTCCCTACCTGGGCATCTGCCTGGGCTTGCAGTGCGCCGTGGTCGAGTTTGCGCGCAACGTATGCGGGTTGGACAAGGCCAACTCGACCGAAATGGATGCCGATACGCCGCATCCGGTCATCGGTCTGATTACCGAGTGGCTGGACGAAAAAGGCCGGCGCGAGCTGCGCAAGCACGGCGATGATCTGGGCGGAACGATGCGCCTGGGTGCCCAACGCTGCAGGCTGGAGCCGAATACCCTGGCGCGCAGGCTCTATGCAAAGGATGAAGTGCTGGAGCGCCATCGGCATCGCTATGAATTCAACAACGGCTACCGTGAGGTGCTGACCGAGCACGGCATGGTCCTGTCCGGGTTTTCCGTCGACGGCACCCTGGTCGAAATGGTCGAGTTGCCGGGGCACCCCTGGTTTCTAGCCTGCCAGTTCCACCCGGAGTTCACCTCCACACCGCGCGATGGTCACCCGCTGTTTACCGGCTTTGTCCGAGCGGCGCTGAAACGCCGGCAGTTCACGGCCGAGCCGACTGCCGAGGCGGTCAAGGCATGATGCTGGCCGGACACAAGCTTGGTCTCGATCAGCCGCTGTTTTTGATCGCGGGGCCGGATACGCTCGAGTCCGAGGCGTTGTGCCTGGAGGTGGCCTCCCATCTCAAGGAGATCACCGATCGGCTGGGGATGCTCTACATCTTCAAGGGCTCTTTCGACAAGGCCAACCGGACCTCGGTGAAAAGTTACCGCGGCCCCGGCCTGGACGAAGGCCTGGCGATGCTGGCCCGGGTTCGTGAGGAGGTTGGCGTGCCGGTGCTGACTGATGTTCATGAAGATACGCCCCTGCAGGCAGTAGCCGATGTGGTTGATGTCATTCAGACTCCGGCCTTTCTGTGCCGCCAGACCAATTTCATCCAGAACGTGGCCCGCTGCGGCAAGCCGGTCAACATCAAGAAAGGACAGTTCCTGTCACCTTGGGAAATGGCCCGGGTGGTGGAAAAAGCGCGGGCGGTCGGCAATGATCAGCTGATGGTCTGCGAGCGCGGCTACATGTTTGGCTACAACAACCTGGTCGCCGACATGCGTTCGCTGGCGATCATGCGAGAGACCGGCTGCCCGGTGGTTTTCGACGCCACCCATTCGGTGCAGTTGCCGGGCGGGCAGGGCGAGTCGTCCGGCGGCGCGCGCGAGTTCATTCCGGTTCTGGCCCGTGCCGCCGTCGGCGTCGGCGTGGCCGGTTTGTTCTGCGAAACCCACCCTGAGCCGGAAAAAGCCCTCTGCGACGGCCCCAATTCCATGCGCCTGTCCGACATGGAGTCGCTGCTGGAAACACTGGTCGCCATCGACCGCGCCGTCAAGCCCCTGAAACCTGAAACCTGAACCCTTTTCCTATCCCATGTCAAAAATCACCCAAATCCAGGCCCTGGAAATTCTTGATTCTCGTGGCAACCCCACGATCGAAGTGGAAATCCGCACCGACAACGGCTCGCTTGGCCGCGCTGCCGTACCCTCGGGTGCCTCGACCGGCAGCCGCGAAGCCGTGGAGCTGCGCGATGGCGATGACCGCTACCTCGGCAAAGGGGTGGCCAAGGCGGTAGCCAACGTCAACGGTGCCATCGCCGAGGCATTGGCCGGCATGGATGTCACCGACCAGGCCGCCCTGGATCAGCGCCTGATCGAGCTTGACGGCAGCGACAACAAGGCCCACCTCGGGGCGAATGCTTTGCTCGGCGTTTCGCTGGCCTCGGCCCACGCGGCTGCCCATGTGCGTGGCATGCCCTTGTGGCAACACCTGTCCGAGATCAGCGGTCAGGCGCCCAGCCTGCCGGTGCCGATGATGAACATTCTCAACGGTGGTGCCCATGCGGACAACCGGGTCGATATCCAGGAATTCATGGTGATGCCGGTCGGCCTGCCGAATTTCCCCGACGCCCTGCGTGCCGGCACCGAGATTTTCCATGCGTTGAAGGCCATCTTGCGTCAGCGCGGGCTCAGCACCGCCGTCGGCGACGAAGGCGGGTTTGCGCCAGATCTGGGCTCGAACGAAGAGGCGCTGGAGTTGCTGATGACGGCCATTGTCGAGGCGGGCTACCAGCCCGGCGAGCAAGTCGCCCTGGCCCTGGACGTGGCCTCCAGCGAATTTTTCCAGAATGGCCACTACCTGCTAGACTCGGAAGGGCGTTCTTTCGATGCCGCCGGTTTCGTCGACTACCTCGATGATCTGGTCAAGCGTTACCCGATCATCTCGGTCGAGGATGGCATGGACGAAAGTGACTGGGAGGGCTGGCGCCTGCTGACCGAGCGCATGGGCGAGCGGGTGCAGCTGGTCGGCGATGACCTGTTTGTCACCAATACCGGGATTCTCCAGCGTGGTATCAGCGAACAGATTGGTAACGCCATTCTGATCAAACCCAATCAGATCGGCACCCTGAGCGAAACCCTGGATGCCATTGCCATGGCCCGGGAAGCCAGGTTCGGCATCGTCATTTCGCATCGTTCTGGAGAAACCGAGGATGTCACCATCGCCGATCTGGCCGTGGCGACCGGTGCCGGCCAGATCAAGACCGGCTCGCTGTGCCGGTCGGATCGGGTCGCCAAGTACAACCAGCTGTTGCGCATTCAGCAGCAGTTGGGGTCTCGGGCCAGCTATGCCGGTCGCGCTGCCGTTCGTGCAGCCTGAGGGCTGGCGTTACAATCAATGAATACTGTTCAATCAACTTCAAGAATCGGAGCCTGAATCATGCCTATCAAAGTTGCCATCAATGGTTATGGCCGTATCGGACGCAACGTGCTGCGCGCCGTCTACGAATACCAGCGCAATGACGAGATCCAGATCGTCGCCCTGAACGATCTGGGCGACACGCAGACCAATGCGCACCTGACCCGGTTTGATACCGCCCACGGCAAGTTCAATGCCGATGTCGAAGTCGATGGCGATGACCTGATCGTCAATGGCGATCGCATCCGCGTGCTGGCCCAGCGCGATCCCAGCCAGTTGCCCTGGGGCGAGATGGGTGTGGATATCGTGTTCGAGTGCACGGGCCTGTTCAACAGCAAGGAGAAGGCATCGGCGCACCTTCAGGCCGGGGCGCGCAAGGTGCTGATCTCGGCCCCGGCCGGGAAGGATCTGCCTACCGTTGTCTATGGTGTCAACCATGATGTGATCGGTGCCGACGACAATGTCGTGTCGAACGCTTCCTGCACTACCAACTGCCTGGCGCCGCTGGTCAAGCCGCTGCATGAGACCATCGGCCTGGAGTCGGGCTTGATGACCACCATCCATGCCTATACCAATGACCAGGTACTGACCGACGTCTTCCACAAGGATCTGCGCCGGGCCCGCTCGGCAACCATGAGCCAGATTCCGACCAAGACCGGCGCGGCCGCGGCCGTCGGCCTGGTGCTGCCCGAGTTGGACGGCAAGCTGGACGGCTTTGCCATGCGCGTGCCGACCATCAACGTGTCGGTGGTTGACCTGAGCTTCATAGCCGGTCGCGACACCACGGTGGAAGAGGTCAACCGCGTGGTCAAGGCCGCCAGCGAAGGCGAGCTGAAAGGGATACTTGGTTACAACGACCAGCCGTTGGTGTCGGTCGACTTCAACCACGACCCGCGTTCCTCGGTCTTCGATGCCTCGCTGACCAAGGTGTCCGGCGGCCGCCTAGTCAAGGTCTTAAGCTGGTACGACAACGAGTGGGGCTTCTCCAACCGCATGCTCGACACCGCCACCGTATTGGCAAAAGCCTAGCTGGCGAGAAAACTAAAGTGTTCTGAAACTGAGTGCTATTGATGAAAACGCTGGACCAGTTTGATCTCAAGGGCAAGCGGATATTGATCCGTTCTGATCTCAATGTGCCGGTTCGCGATGGTCAGGTGACCAGTGACGCGCGTATTCAGGCCTCGCTGCCGACCATGCGCCAGGCCCTGGATGCCGGCGGCGCGGTGATGGTGATGTCGCACCTGGGTCGGCCGACAGAAGGTGAGCCGGCCGCGGAGTTTTCACTCAAGCCGGTAGCTGAAAAGCTTACCGAACTGCTCGGCCAACCCGTTGCCCTGGTTGAAGACTGGATTGACGGTGTTGACGTCCAGCCGGGTCAGTTGGTGCTGCTGGAAAACGTGCGTTTTCTGAAAGGCGAAAAGGCCAACGATGAAGCCTTGGCAAAAAAGATGGCAGCGCTGTGCGATCTATTCGTGATGGATGCTTTCGCCACCGCGCACCGGGCCCAGGCCTCGACCGAGGGTGTCATCCGGTTTGCTCCGGCCGCTTGCGCCGGTCCCTTGCTGGCGGCCGAGGTCGTCGCCCTGGACAAGGCCCTGGCCAACCCGGCCAGACCATTGGTGGCGATTGTCGGTGGCGCCAAGGTGTCCGGCAAGCTGCAGGTGCTGGAAGCGCTGATCGACAAGGTAGACCAGCTGGTCGTCGGCGGCGGCATCGCTAATACTTTTCTGGCGGCTGCTGGTCATCGAATCGGTGCCTCGCTGCACGAACCGGACCTGGTTGAGACGGCGCGGGCACTGATGGACAAGGCCGAGGCCAAGGGCGCCAGCATCCCGCTGCCGGTCGACGTGCTGACCGCCGAGCGCTTCCACCAGGACGCCCATCCCAGCCTGCGCGACGTCGCCCGCGTTCATGCCGACGAGATGATTCTCGACATCGGTCCGGAAAGCGCCGGGACACTGGCCAACATCATACGCAGTGCCGGAACCGTGATCTGGAACGGTCCGGTCGGCGTGTTTGAATTCGAAAACTTTCGCTCTGGCACCCAGGCGATCGCGCATGCCGTGGCTGCCTGCGAGGGCTTCACCCTGGCCGGCGGTGGTGACACCATTGCCGCGATCGAGAAATTCAAGGTGGCCGACGGTATCGACTACATCTCGACGGCCGGTGGTGCCTTCCTGGAATACGTGGAAGGCAAGGAGTTGCCCGCGATCAAGGCGTTGCGGCAGGCCTGAGTCGCCGTGACCGGGCCTGCTTTCAGATTGTCGCGCGATAGACTCCTGCTGAGGCAAAGCGGGGTAACCCGGTCGGGAGCGGCTGATGTCTCAATTTGAGGTTGACCAGCGCCTGGCCGCTGACTCCCTGGCGCTGACCGATCTGCCGCTTTGCCGGCTGCGTCTGATGAACGACAGCCGCTTCCCGTGGCTGTTGCTGATTCCCCGTCGGGCCGGCTGTATCGAGGTGCTGGACCTGTCGACCGACGATCAGGTCAGCCTCTGGGCGGAGATCTGTCAGGTGGCCGAAGCGCTGCGCTCGATTACCGCCGCCGACAAGCTCAATATTGCCGCCCTGGGCAACCAGGTGGCGCAGCTGCACGTCCACGTGATCGCCCGCTTTCGGGACGATGCCGCCTGGCCGGCCCCGGTCTGGGGTGTCGGTCAGTCTGAACCGTATGAGGATGCCGGGCAGGCATTGATCGGGCGCCTGATCGACCAACTGCGGTGAGTGGTCGCAGACTCCCGCGCTGGCTGCCGGTTGTCTTCACCCTTTGGGTCGCGTTCTGGGCAACTGCCTATGCCAGGACCCTGGGCCCACAGAACTTTTTCTGGCTCTGCAACCTGGCCAGCTTTCTGATTCTGTTGGGCCTGTGGTTGAACAGCCGCTGGCTGCTGTCGATGCAGTGGCTGGCGGTGGCGCTGATCGGGCTGTTGTGGGGGGTGGACGTGGGCGTCGCGGCTGCAACCGGCTGGCATCCTTTCGGTGGCACTGCCTACATGTTCGATCCCGATTTCCCCGAACTGATCCGCTGGCTGTCGTTCTACCACCTGCTGCTGCCGCTGGTGGCTGGCTTCGCCGTCTGGCGGCTGGGCTATGACCGCCGCGCCCTGCCGGCACAATCGATATTGACCGCGCTGATGGTCGGCCTGTCGTTCTGGCTGACTGACCCCGAGCGCAATATCAACTGGGTCCATGCGCCCTTTGGCATGGGGCAGGCCCCGCTTGAACCGGTTTTCTACCTGCCGCTACTGACCCTGGGCTGGATTCTACTGGTGCTTTGGCCGGTGCACTGGCTGAGCAGAAGGTTTATGGATTAGGCCTTTCTCGGCTTCGCCAGTACCGCGTCGATATCCGCTGCGCTGTGGCGCTCGGCCAGTTGCCGGTTCTCGTTGCCCCAGACCTTGTTGACCAGCAGTCCGCGCCTGACGGCGGGGCGATTCGCAATCGATTCGGCCCAGCGCTGGACGTGGCCATAGTCCTGTACCTGGAGAAACTCCCCGGCCTCATACAGCCGTCCCAGCGCAAGCTGGCCATACCAGGACCAGACCGCGATGTCGGCAATGGTGTAGGTTTCGCCGGCCAGGTAGGGTTTGCTGGCCAGTTCGCGATCAAGCACGTCGAGCTGACGCTTGGCTTCCATGGCAAAGCGGTCAATCGCGTACTTGATCTTCAGCGGCGCGTAGGCATAGAAGTGTCCGAAGCCTCCGCCCAGGTAGGGTGCCGCGCCCATTTGCCAGAACAACCAGTTCAGGCACTCGGTGCGCGTGCCTGGCTCAGCTGGAATGAAGTCATCGAATTTTTCGGCCAGGTAGAGCAGGATGGCGCCGGACTCGAACACCCGGGTCGGTGAATCCGTGCCGTGATCAACCAGCGCCGGAATTTTCGAGTTGGGATTGGCAGCGACAAAGCCCGAACCGAATTGTTGCCCCTCGCCAATATCGATCAGCCAGGCATCGTATTCGGCCTGTGCGTGCCCTCGGGCGAGCAATTCTTCCAGCAGGACCGTGACCTTGACGCCGTTCGGCGTGGCCAGCGAGTAAAGCTGCAGTGGGTGTTGGCCGCGCGGTAGCGGCTGATCATGCGTCGCTCCGGCCGTCGGCCGGTTGATGTTGGCAAACTTGCCGCCGTTGTCTTTTTCCCACCGCCAGATTGCTGGCGGCTGATAAGTGTCGTCTGTGCTCACAA
>SKQI01000276.1 GCA_007119095.1 Wenzhouxiangella sp.
CAGCGTCCATGGCTGCGTTCCGGCTCTTGTGAAGGGCGACGGCCATTCACTGCGAGCCGCGCCTTGCCCTGAACGCTGACAGACCAACTGAATCCTAACATCAGGTTGAAGGACCACTAGGACCCTTTTGGGTCAGAAAAGGTTGCAGGGAACCGGCCAATAGTCAGGTGACGGCCAAAACCTGGGCCGTCACTGCAGTGAAGTGGCAAATACTGCCGCCGAGCACGAACAAGTGCCAGATGGCGTGGCTGTAAGGCACGCGATCGAAGTGGTAAAAAATCGTACCGGCGGTGTAGACCACGCCGCCGGCCACCAGCCAGAAAAGCGCGGTTGGCGTCAGCGACTGGCTCAGCGGCGCAAAGCCCACAACAACCAGCCAGCCCATGCCGATGTAGGTGGCTGTTGACAGCAATCGAAAGCGGCCGGTGAAGAACAATTTCAACAGAATTCCGAACACGGCCAGGGTCCAGATGACGCCAAACAACGCCCAGCCCCAACCGCCGCGGATGGCGGCAATGGTAAAAGGCGTGTAAGTGGCCGCGATCAGCAGGAAGATCGCACAGTGGTCAAGAATCTTCAGGCGCTGTTTCAGCCGCGGCTGGCGAGCAGCGTGATACAGCGTCGATGCCGTATACAGCAACACCAGCGCAGCCACGAAGACCGACACACTGATGAGCTCGCGCGCTCCGGCAAAGACTGCAGCCAGCGTTATCAGCACGGCCCCTCCGCCAATGGCCAAAATAACACCCAGCCCGTGGGTAAGGGCGTTGACAATCTCCTCTCGATGCGACTCACGATCGGCATTCATGCGCAAAAATATATCACCACGCGATGACAAGCACGTTCAATAGCCGTTATTTATTTGTTCGGAAGCTCGCGCAGCCAGAAAATCATGGGTTTGGCGGTTTCGGACGGCTGGTCGATGTCTTTCCAGCTGAAATGCGTGCTCAGGTCATTGCGACGCTGGTAGCCGCGTTTGTGCCAGAAGCCATCCAGCGGTCGGTAAGTCGTTGGTCGCAGCGGGTGGTTGCTGGCGCGCTGAACAGCACAAAATGTACACACGCTGGCGCCTGATCGTCTGGCCTGGGATTCGCGCTGGTCGAAGAACTGGTGGCCGATGCCTTGCCCGCGGTAAGCCGGCTTGAGCACCGATTCGCCGAAATAGAACACCTCGTCGATGGCGATGCCGACCTGTTCGAACGGTCTTCGGAATTCGGCATCGGCCCCGACCATGGCCATGGCCGTGGCGCAGCCAACCACGCTTTCGCCATCCAGTGCGAGGACCATGGTGCTGTCCCGGGCCTGAGCGAATTGGGCCAGGTAGCGGGCCTCGTAGTCGAGACTGCCATCGTACAAGTAGGGGAATTCTCGGAAAACTTCGATCCGGAGGCGGGCGGCATCGTCCAGCCACGCGCTCATACCTGAACCGCTGACCAAGCGAATCTCGACCATCAGTCAAACAGCCGCCGCCACCAGCTTGTTCGGCGCGGCGGCAGGCTGTCGGCCAGCATGTCCAGATCCGGTGCCTGGCCATTGACCAGGGCCATTGGATAGACTCGGGCCAGTAACTCTGCCGTGCGCTCGTTGGTCCAGCGCGCCACCTGTGCTTCGCCACGGGATATTTCGGGGATACGCCGACGATCGCGGTGCGCGTCCGAGGCAATGATGTGGATCAGACCGCGGCTGATCATGTCCCGGGCACTGGTTTGAACCTGGGGGCCGAACTGGCCGGTGCAGGACTGTGCCGTGATCTGGCCCAGACAACCCATCGCCACCCATTCGGCCAGGATTTGCGGGTCCTTGCGCAGCTGGCTGTTGCGCTCCGGGTGCGCAATGATGGGGGTTACGCCCTGACAAAGGATTTGTTCGAGGATGTGCTCGGCACCCATCGGCACAGTATGCACGGGCAACTCCACCAGCGCGGCCTTGCCCTGGTTGCCCAGCGTCATCGCCTCGCCGTTGCCGAGCTGTTCCGTCAGCTCAGGCACCAGGTGCAGCTCGCAGCCCGGCAGCAGCTTGAGTGGAATACCTTCGGCGATCAGCGCTTCGCGCAGGCCGGACAGCGCGGCCAGGATATCGGCCGCCTTGTTGACATAAACACCATTGAGATGATGGGGGGTGACCACGGTGGTCTTGATGCCGTCGTCCACGGCCAGCCGGGCCATGGCGAGTGACTGCGCCAGGTCCTTGGCACCATCGTCGATGCCAGGCAGGATATGACAGTGAAGATCAGCGTACACGAGATGCTTCCGGCGATTTTGAACCGCAGGTTAGCAGATATCGCGCTGCTGAATACCCGAAGAACTTAACGGTGTCGCTAAAGACGGGCATCAACCAGGCTGCGGTCCAGCGCGGCTCGAACGTCGTACAGTACGCCATCGGTAGTCAGGTGGCGGCGCAGCTCCTGCTGCTTGTCAATGAACTCGCGGTGGGCGACGGCGTGGACGATGGCAGCATAACAGGCCGCGTCCGGATGCTCCGTCATCTGGATGCCGTATTCGGCCCTTGCTTCGGCGGGATTGACCCAGGGGTCGTGTACATCCACCGCCAGATTGTAGTTTTCCAGCTCGGCGATCAGGTCGACCACCCGGGTATTGCGCAGATCCGGGCAGTTTTCCTTGAAGGTCAGGCCCAGCATCAGCACCCTCGCGCCGGGACGATAGACCCCGGCCCGGGCCATCAGGCGCAGCACTTCCCCGGCCACGAACTGCCCCATCGCATCGTTGACTCGGCGGCCGGAAAGAATGACGGCCGGATGATGGCCGATGGACTGCGCCTTGTGTGTCAGGTAGTAGGGATCAACGCCAATACAGTGCCCGCCAACCAGTCCTGGCTTGAACGGCAGGAAGTTCCATTTGGTGCCGGCAGCGGCCAATACGCTGGCGGTATCCAGGCCCATGCGGGCAAACAGCACGGCCAGTTCATTGACCAGGGCGATATTCAGATCGCGCTGGGTGTTCTCGATGACCTTGGCCGCTTCGGCTACCCGGATCGAGTCGGCTTGAAAGGTGCCGGCTCGGATGATGCTCCGGTATAGCGCGTCCACTGCCGCGGCGGCGGTTGCCGTTGAGCCGGACGTGACTTTGACGATATCCGGCAGACGGTGTTGGCGGTCCCCGGGGTTGATCCGTTCCGGGCTGTAGCCGCAGTAGAAACCCTCGCCTTCGTCGTCCCCACACAGGTATTTGAGTCCGGACGCTTGCTTCAGAATGGGTACGCAGTCTTCCTCGGTGGCGCCGGGATACACCGTGGACTCGTAGATCACCAGATCGCCTGGTTTGAGCAGGCTGCCCACCAGTTCCGAGGCAGATCGCAGCGGACCCAGGTCGGGGCGCTTCGCGCCGTCAATGGGGGTTGGGACGGTCACGATATAGATACTGCAGGCTCGCATGTCCTCGGCCTGATCGGTGAAGCTCAAGCATTCGGCCCCTGCAAGCTCATCGGCATCGACTTCAAGCGTGGTATCGTGGCCCGCGCGCAGCTCGGCGATGCGGTCTCGCTTGATGTCGAACCCAACCGTTTTGAAGCGCTGACCAAATGCCACCGCCAGCGGCAGGCCGACATAGCCCAGCCCAATCACACCAATGCTGGTCTGGCCGGATTCAAGCTGCTCTATCAACTGTTTATCATTCATGTCAGTGCGGTTCATGTCTGGTAGTAGTCCCGATACCAGTCAACGAAGCGGGCAACGCCTTCCTCCACCGACACCACCGGCTGATACCCCACATTGGTCTTCAGCTCGGTGACATCGGCTTCGGTATCGGGTACATCGCCGGGCTGCAGTGGCATCATGTCCATCCGGGCCTTGCGCCCCAGGCACTTTTCCAGCACCTCAATGTAGCGCAGCAGCTCCACCGGCTGCTCGTTGCCAATGTTGAACAGTCGGTGAGGCGCGCTGCTGGAGGCCGGGTCGGGCGTGTCGCCCGTCCAGTCCGAATTGGCGGTGGCCGGTTTGTCCAGGGTTCTGACCACGCCTTCGACAATGTCATCGATGTAGGTGAAGCTGCGCTTGTGATGGCCGTGGTTGAATACCTTGATCGGCTCGCCAGCCAGGATCGCGCGGGTAAACAGGAACAAGGCCATGTCCGGCCTGCCCCAGGGGCCGTAGACGGTGAAAAATCGCAAGCCCGTGGCCGGGATCGCGTAGAGATGGCTGTAGCTGTGGGCCATCATCTCGTTGGTTTTCTTGGTGGCCGCGTACAGGGTCAAGGGGTGCTCGGTGGGGTGATGCTCGGAAAACGGCATCCGGGTGTTGGCACCGTAGACCGAGCTGGTCGAGGCATAGACCAGGTGCTCGACCGGGAAATGCCGGCAGCCTTCCAGCACATGCAGAAAACCGGTGACGTTGCTGCGGGTGTAGGCATGCGGGTTCGTGGCCGCGTAGCGGACCCCGGCCTGGGCGGCCAGGTGGACCACGCGCGCTGGCCGGTGCTGCTCGAAAACGCGCTCCATGGCGTCTCGGTCAGCCAGATCGGCATGGACATGCTGGTAGTCACTCTGCTGCTCGAGTCGAGCGAGTCGGGCCTTTTTCAGCGATACATCGTAATAATCATTGAGATTGTCCAGGCCGACAATGCGTTCGCCGCGCGCCAGCAAGCGGTGCGCCACGTGCGAGCCGATAAAGCCCGCCGTGCCCGTGACCAGGATGGGGCGGGCATCAGACGTGGTAGCCACACTCATGCAGCCAGAACCTGGTTGCCGCCGCCGACAGCTCGTCCGAAGGGTAAGTACTCGATTCCCAGCGCCTGCAGCTGTTCGGGTTCAAACAGGTTGCGGCCGTCGAAAATCAGCGGTTGCTTGAGATGGTCGCGGATCTGGTCGAAATCCGGGCTGCGGAACTCGTTCCACTCGGTGACGATGACCAGCGCATCTGCCTGATCCAGGCAGGCAGCGGCGGAGTCAGCGAAGCGGATACCTTCGCGCCCATCCAGCAGCGCTTCGGCGACGCTCATCGCAGCCGGGTCGTAGGCTGTCACCGTTGCGCCGGCGTCGAGCAGCTCGTCGATCAACACCAGGCTGGAAGCTTCGCGCATATCGTCCGTGCGCGGTTTGAAAGCCAACCCCCAGAGCGCAAAGTGCCGGCCGCGCAGGTCTTCCCCGAGACGCTGGCGAATCTTCGCAGCCAGGCGCGTTTTCTGGTGCTGGTTGACATCTTCGACCGCTTCGAGAATGCGCAAGCCGCCCTGGGGCGTGCCGCGGGCAGTGTGAATCAGGGCCTTGACGTCCTTGGGGAAGCAGGAGCCGCCATAGCCGCAGCCCGGGTAGAGAAAATCGAAGCCGATGCGCGGGTCGGAGCCAATACCCTGGCGGACATGCTCGATGTCTGCGCCCAGATGCTCGGCGAGGTTGGCCAGCTCGTTCATGAAGCTGATCCTGGTCGCGAGCATGGCGTTGGCGGCATACTTGGTCAGCTCGGCGGAACGGGCATCCATGGTGATCAGGCGATCGTGATTGCGATTGAAGGGCGCGTAGATGCGCCGCATGACCTCCAGGGCTTGCGGGTCTTCGCTACCGATGATGATTCGATCCGGCTTCTGGAAATCGTCGATGGCCGCCCCCTCTTTGAGAAATTCGGGGTTCGATACCACGGCGAATGGCAGCTCCGCGCCGCGCTTTTGCAACTCCTCGGCGACGGCCGCGCCGACTTGGTCGGCGGTGCCGACGGGGACGGTAGACTTGTCGACGATGACCTTGTAGTCACTCATGTGGCGGCCGATATTGCGGGCCGCAGCGATCGCATAACTCAGATCGGCCGAACCGTCTTCACCCGGCGGCGTGCCGACAGCGATGAACTGAACCTGGCCATGGGCCGTGGCCAGCTCGACGTCGGTGGTAAAGCGAATTCGGCCGGCGCGCCGGTTTTCTGCAATCAGCTTGTCCAGCCCCGGCTCGTGGATGGGAATGCCGCCGTTTTCGAGGATGGCGATCTTGGCCGGATCCGTGTCCAGGCAAAGCACATCATTGCCCACCTGGGCCAAACAGGCTCCGGTGACCAGACCGACGTAGCCGCTGCCGATGATCGTGATTTTCATGTCCCGCTAGCTTCCTTGTTTGCTCATCAATGTAGCTGGCCAATGATGGCCCAGCGCTGATTTTGGCACTGTGCAGCGCATCCGGGCATGACCCAGCGATGACATCATTGACCGTGGCGTTCGATCAACTCCCCGAGCAGCCCGGTTTTGTCGGCCAGCAGTTGCGTGTTGCCGCGGGTTTCCACGTTCAGTCGAATCACCGGTTCGGTGTTGGATGCGCGCAGGTTGAATCGCCAATCTTCGAAATCCAGACTGATGCCGTCGGTGCGATCGATCACCCCGCCCTGGCCATCGAATGTGCTCAGGACTGCTTCGATGACCCGACTGGTGTTTTGCACCGAGTAGTTGATCTCGCCGCTGCAGGGGTAGGCTTGAATACGCTCATCAACCAGTTCTGCAAGGCTACGCCCGGTTTCCGACACCGCCTCGGCCAGCAGCAGCCATGGAATCATGCCGCTGTCGCAGAAGGAAAACGCCCGGAAGTAGTGGTGGGCAGACATCTCGCCGCCGTAGAGGGCATTTTCGGCTCGCATCCGCTCCTTGATGAAGGCATGGCCGCTTTTGTTGATCAGTGGAATGCCGCCGGCCCGCGTCACCATGTCCAGGGTGTTCCAGGTCAGCCGTGGGTCAAGGACGATGCGCTCACCCGGGTGACGTTCCAGCAATCGTTCGGCAAACAGGCCGACCAGATAGTAGCCTTCGATGAAGCGTCCGTCCTCGTCGAAGAAGAAACAGCGATCGTAGTCGCCATCCCAGGCGATACCAAAATCGGCGCCGTGCTCGCGTACCGCA
>SKQI01000092.1 GCA_007119095.1 Wenzhouxiangella sp.
AGTCCAATCGTCTGGCCGACCAGCCGGTGCTGGGTCTGCTGGGGGCCCCGGACCTGGCCAAGGAAGACGATGTCTACGATCTGTTCCTGGCCTGGATACCGAACAAGAATTTCGCGGTGACAGCGGCCTGGGTTGACCTGGGCAACCTGCCCTTCCAGCCACGTTCACGCGCCGCCTACCTGTCGCTACAAGCTTCGTTCTGATTTTTGGAGGTTGAGATGTATTGCCGAATCATGTTCCTGCTGCTCTCATTGGCCCTGGTGGGCTGCGGCACCGTGCCCACCAACGACACCGATGGTCCGTCAGATCTGAAAAACTACGACCGCACCCTCTACGAACGATTGGGTACGGAGCGCAGTTCACTGTATGACCGCCTGGGCGGGCGCGACACTATCGTCAGCTTTGTCGATGTCGGCGTGGAGCGGGTGCTGGTCAATCCCGAAATCGGTTTTCTGTTCGACAACACCGATATCGACAACCTGAAATTTCAGCTGACCGAGCAAATCTGCGAGCTGACCGGCGGCCCCTGCCGCTACGAGGGCATGGACATGGAAAGCGCCCACTTTGACCTGGACATTTCGGCTCGGGAGTTCAATGCCCTGGTCGAGGACTTCCAGATCGCCATGCGCCAGACCGGTGTGCCTTACCGGCTGGAGAATCAAGTCATTGCCCTGCTGGCGCCAATGAAACCCGCCATGCTGCATCGCTGATTGCCACAAGGGCTGGTCTTGCGGCTACAATCCGGTTCATGCGTAAAACAACAGCCCTTACCCTGGACGTCAAGCCTTCCCTGCTCGGGCAGGCGATTGTCACCATCGTGGCCGGCATTGCCCTGGCCGTGTTCTTTTATATCCAGCCACCGCTGCTGGTCTTCGTCGGCGCTGCTGTTGCCATCGGTTTGCTCTGGGCCTGGCGGATTGCCGCCTTCAACAAACCACGCTGGCGCCGGGTGGTCGTTTCCACCCACGGCGACCAGATCACCCTGAGTGGCCGCGGCAAGCAGCGCATCGTCGGCCACTTTGGCGGCGGTCTGATCGATACCGGCTTGCTGGTCGGCTTCAAGGTCAAGTCAGACTCCAGCAGCCAGCGCGTCTGGCTGTTTGTCGACAACGTCGAAGCCGAAGACTTCGTGCGCCTGCGCGAGCAGCTTCGCAAGCACAGCGAAAAGGACTGAATCCTGCCCGCGCTCAGTCGCGGAAGTTCTTGAACTGCAGCGGCAGGCCAAGTTCGGCCTCTTTCAGCATCGCCATTACCGCCTGCAAATCATCTCGCTTCTTGCCGGTGACTCGGACCTGCTCACCCTGAATGCTGGCCTGAACCTTGATCTTCGAGCCCTTGACCTGCTTGACGATCTTCCTGGCCAGGTCAGCGTCAATGCCTTCGCGCACGGTCACGTTTCGGGTTGCAGTCTTGGCCATGATGACCGGCTCGTCGGCCTCGACCGCGCCTAGATCGATGCCGCGCTTGGCCAGTTTGGCGTAAAGCACATCGAGCATCTGACCAAGCTGGAAATCCGACTCGGTTTTCATCGCGATGACCGTTTCATTCAGCTCGAAACTGGAATCGGTCCCTTTGAAGTCGAACCGGGTGGTGACTTCCCGGTTGGCCTGATCAACAGCATTGGCGATTTCGTGGTGGTCGACCTCTGAGACCACATCAAAGCTGGGCATGGGCAGGTATCCAAAAGTGTAAGTCGGCATTGTACCGCCGGGAGACGCAAAAGCGCCGAAGCCGGTTTGGCAGACGGCCGCGCAAGAAAATTCGCTAGAATCAGAGCAGTTTCGCCCGCGATATACCCAATCGGTCCATCCATGGCTGACCAAACCACCCATTCAGAATCTGAGCTCGACCCAGTCCTCGCGCCTTCTTCGGGCAGCCTCGAAGACCTGGTGCGGCCGCTGCTGGCCGTGGTCGAAGAGCTGACCGGCATGGACTCCAGCTATCTGACCCAGGTCGATGCCGAGGCGGGGGTGCAACGCATTCTGTTTGCCCGCAACCGCGCGGACCTGGTCTTGCAGGAGGGGCTTGAGATTCCCTGGGACGACAGCCTGTGCAAACGGTCCCTGGCAACCGGTCGGGTGGCGTGTGCGAATGTAGCCGAAGTCTGGAACGATGCGACCACGGCCCTGGAGTTCGGTATTCGAAGTTACATCGGGGTGCCTATCCGGCTTGCCGACGACACCCTGTTCGGAACGCTCTGCGGCGCCAGCAGCCAGGAGCGCCAGGTAACGGAAGAAACCGTCAGGGTGATTCGCCTGTTGGCCGGTTTGATCGAGCGGCAGCTCAAGGTTGAACAGCGGGCAAACCTGGCCGAACAGAGCCTGACCCGGATGGCCGTTGCCATGGAGGTCGGTGAGTTGTGCATGTCTGCCACGGAGCCGGGCACCGCGCTGGTCGGCACAGCACGACGGCTTGAAACCCTGCCAGCCTGGCAACAGGCCTGGCCTTTTTTGGTCAACAACGGCAAGGTCGCCCCCGCCAACGATGAGCCCGTGCCCGAGGCAATGATTGAAACGATAATCGCTGCGGCCGGCGACAAGCTTTTGAACATGCATGATAAGCTGCACTCGCCGGTGCTGAACGGAGAGCAGCAAAGTCCCCAACTGCGCGCCGTCCGTGAGCAGCTCAATCTACCATCGGCCGCCAGTCTCGCCTTGCTTACAGCAGCCGCCTCGGAGGGCCTGTTCGGCGGCGTGGTGCTGATTGGGGATAAACATGCACCGCTTGAAACCCGCGATCGTCAGCTCCTGGTCACCTGCTCGAATTTCCTGTCCATGCTGGCCGGCCGCCTGCAGCAGCATGGCACGCTTGAGGCGACCAACCAGGCGCTCAGCATCGAGGCCGGCCAGGACGCCTTGACCGGCCTGCCCAACAGACGCCGGCTGCTGAACCTGCTGGAACGCACCCTGCAGGCCGCGCAGCATGATGGGCGCCAGGTCTTCGTCGCATTTGTCGACCTCGATAACTTCAAGCGCATCAACGATGAACACGGTCACGATGCTGGCGATCTGTTCCTGATTTCCATCGCCCGCCACCTGGTCAAGGGGTTGCGAGCCGATGACATTGTCGGGCGCTATGGTGGTGACGAGTTCGTGGTGATCAGCACCACGGGGGCCGGACGATCTGGCGGCGAGATTTGTCGCAATCTGCTGGAGCGCATTGACCGGGCCATAGTCGGGCGCCATGAGCTGGGATCATTTTCCGTTGACTACAAGGGCGCCAGTATTGGCGTGGCGTCCTGGCGCGGGGAATCGGCCACCGAACTGCTGCGCAACGCCGATCAGGCCATGTACAAGGTCAAAAAGCAGCGCTCCGGCCGAACTCAACAAAACGACCATAACTGAATAACCTGCAGCCCGGACATGAATCCTGGAACATTGAGTGCGCTGCCGCGCATCACGCTGGCCGCCTGCGGCCTGATCGGCAATACGCTGGTCCATATCGGGCCGCTGCTGCTGGTTGCGCTCGTCAAGGCCGTACTGCGACTGTCTGTTGTGCGCTCGGTCTGCGATCGCTGGCTGATGGCCATCGCCGCCAGCTGGATCGATTTCAACAGCTGGCTGTTTGACACCATTACCGACACCCGCGTAGTGGTCGAGGGCCTGCCAGACCCCATGCCCAACGGTCACTTTCTGGTGATCTGCAACCACCAGAGCTGGGTCGATATCCCGGTCCTGCAGAAACTGTTCAACCGCCGCCTGCCGCTGCTACGGTTTTTCCTCAAGAGCCAGTTGATCTGGGTGCCGTTACTGGGCCTGGCCTGGTGGGCGCTGGATTTTCCGTTCATGAAGCGCTATTCACGCGAACAGATCAAGCGCCGGCCCGAGCTGGCCGGACGCGATATTGCAGCCACCCGGCGAGCCTGTGCCAAGTTCAGCCGCATTCCAGTCTCGGTGGTCAACTTTGTCGAGGGCACGCGATTCAAGGCGGCCAAGCATAACCACCAGGAATCACCCTACAGCAATCTGCTCAAGCCGCGTGCCGGCGGCACCGCGTTTGTGCTTGAAGCGATGGGCGAAAGCCTGGACACGCTGGTCGATGTCACCGTGGTCTACCCCGAGGGCGCCGGCGAGCTGACCGATCTGTTCGCCAACCGAATCCCGGAAATTCGCGTCCACATCGAACTGCTGCCCATCCCCGACGAACTGCGCGGCAAAAGCTACCAGAACGATCCGGAGTTCCGCGAACAGTTCCAGCGCTGGTTGAATGAACGCTGGGCCAGCAAGGACGCACGCATCAGCGCTATGCTCGAGCATTAGCTGAAACCATTCCGACGACAACACAACCAGCGGAGCTTTCATGGACAGCCTGGACACCGCCCTTTCCCGCCTGCCCAAGGTGGAATTGCACATGCACATCGAAGGCTCGCTGGAGCCTGAACTGATGTTCGAGCTGGCCGAGCGCAACGGCATCAAGCTGCCCTGGGGTTCAGTCGAGGAGATCCGCCAGGCCTACGAGTTTTCCGACCTGCAGTCCTTCCTCGACATTTACTACGCAGGTGCTGACGTGCTGCGCACCGAGCAGGATTTCTTCGACCTGACCTGGGCTTACCTGGAGCGCTGCCGCTCCGACAAGGTGCGCCACACCGAGATCTTCTTCGACCCCCAGACCCACACCTACCGGGGCATTGCTTTTGAGACCGTCATCGAGGGCATTACCCGCGCCCTGGACGAGGGCCGCGAGCAGCTTGGCATCAGCTCGCGGCTGATCATGTGCTTCCTGCGTCATTTGAGCGCCGAGGCGGCGATCGAAACCCTCGAGCAGGCCTTGCCCTGGCAAAGGCACATCATTGCCGTTGGCCTGGATTCATCGGAAAAAGACCACCCGCCGGAAAAATTCCAGGCCGTATTCGACCGTGCCCGCAGCGAGGGCTTCTTGACGGTCGCTCACGCCGGCGAAGAAGGCCCGGCTGACTACATCCGCCAGGCCCTGGATCTGCTGAAGGTCCGCCGCATCGACCACGGCGTGCGCTGCGTCGATGATCCTGACCTGGTCGCCCGCCTGATCGCCGAGCAGGTACCGCTGACCGTCTGCCCGCTGTCCAACATCAAGCTGCGCGTGTTCGACAAGCTGGAAGACCATAACCTGGCGGAACTGCTGCGAGCGGGCGTCTGCGTCACAATCAACTCGGACGACCCCGCCTACTTCGGCGGCTATATCGGCGAGAACTTCAGCGCCACCGCCAGCGCCCTGAACCTGTCCCTGGCAGACATCGACCGCCTGGCCCGCAACGCCATCCAGGCTGCTTTCCTGGACGCAGAGCGGCGCGAAGACCTGTTGATCGAGCTCGACAATTGGCGGGAACGCTGCGAGCTTGGTTGCGGTTGAACCTGCCTCCCGAAAATCTGAACGGTTGGAGATTGGCCAATGAATCCAGATCAACAGTGGTCACTGGCCGGCAAGGCGGCGCTGGTAACCGGCGCCAGCCGCGGCATCGGGCTGGCCGTGGCCAGGATGCTGGCCGAGCGCGGCGCCGAAGTGGGCCTGGTTGCGCGCGGCCAGGAGAGGCTGGACCAGGCTGTCGGTCAATTGCGGGCAGACGGCTTGAAGGTTCACGGCATCGCGGCCGATGTCAGCCGGGCCGGCGACCGCCAGCGATTGATCGCCAGCCTCGATGCACCGCTGGACATCCTGGTCAACAATGCCGGCTACAACCTGCGCAAGCCGGCGCTCGAATATACCTCCGAAGAACTCCAGGGCATTCTGCAGACCAACCTGATTGGTGCCTTCGAGCTGACCCGGGCCACGCATCGGCGCTTGAAGGCGGCCGGACAGGCCAGCGTGGTCAATATCAGCTCCGTGGCCGGGCTTACCCATCTGCGTACCGGCGTCGCCTATGCCATGAGCAAGGCCGGGCTGAATCAGATGACCCGCAACCTGGCGGTGGAATGGGCCGCCGAAGGGATCCGGGTCAATGCGGTCGCACCCTGGTATATCGAGACTCCACTGGCCCAGCAGGTTCTGAAGGATCCAGTTTTCCTCTCCGAAGTGCTCGCACGAACGCCACTGCAACGGGTCGGCCGACCTGAAGAAGTAGCCGGCCTGGTAGCCTTTCTCTGCCTGCCGCTGGCCGGCTACATTACCGGCCAGGTGATTGCTGTCGATGGCGGCTTCAGCATCTACGGCTTTTAGGCCGAACATTTCATAGATTGCACACGCAATTCCTTCACCCCCGCCATACGCAAACGTATGGTAGGCTGCCGTCTCCATTCAAGACCGGATCACAACCATGCCGTACTACAAGGCCCCGCTCGAAGACTTCCGCTTTCTCTACAACGAATTCCTGGACCTGAGCCAGTGCCAGGATCTGCCAACCATGGCCGATGCCACCCCCGATGTGATCGAGGCGGTGATCAGCGAAGGTTCGAAACTGTGCGAGGAGGTGCTGCAGCCAATCAACGAAGTCGGCGACCGGATCGGCTGCCGCCATAACGAGCAGGACCACAGCGTCACCATGCCGGAAGGCTTCGGCGAGGCCTACCGCCAGTTCTGCGAAGGCGGCTGGTCCGGGCTGGTGGCTGATCCCGACTACGGCGGCCAGGGCCTGCCCAGCTTTGTCGGCCTGGCGATGTCGGAAATGAAAAACGCCGCCAACGCCTCCTTTGCCGCCTACCCCGGCCTGACCCTGGGCGCCTACGAGGTCATTCACGCCTACGGCAGCGATGAACAGAAGCAGACCTACCTGCCGAAGATGGTCAGCGGCGAGTGGGGCGGCACCATGAACCTGACCGAACCGCAGTGCGGCACCGATCTGGGCCTGATCCGCTCGCGCGCCGAACCGCAGGACGACGGCAGCTATCGCATTTCCGGCACCAAG
>SKQI01000016.1 GCA_007119095.1 Wenzhouxiangella sp.
AGATTCGTTGAGCGAGGACCATGCCTGCAGCCACCCGCACCAATAAACGACAGGCCTACCGCTGGCGCGATGCCCCGCGCACCGCGGCGCTGGACACCACCCTGGTGGTGACCACGGCCTGCTTGCTGGTGATCGGTGTGATCATGGTGGCGTCCACGTCCATGGCCGTGGCCGAGATGTATGCCGTCTCGCAGTGGCATTACATCGTCCGTCACCTGATTTTTATCGGCATGGGCCTGACCGCAGCCTTGAGTCTGCGCCTGATCGGCACCCGCCAGCTGGAAATGCTCTCGCGCCTGGCGCTGGTGCTGGCCGTGCTGGTGCTGCTGCTGCCGTTCGTGCCCGGCCTGGGTCACGAAGTCAACGGCTCGACGCGCTGGATCAACCTGGGCATTGCCCGCTTCCAGGTGGTCGAGGTGGCCAAGCTGCTGGTCGTGATCTTTGTCGCCGGTTACCTGGCCCGCCGTCCCGAGCTGCATCGGGCGCGCTTTTTCGACACCTTGAAGCCGCTGCTGGCCGTGGGCGTGCTGGCTGCGATCCTGCTGCTGCAGCCGGACATGGGCTCGGCCGTGGTTATTGCCGCCATAGTCGGCGGCATGATCTGGCTGGCCGGTGCTGCCTGGAAGCACTTGTTTGTGCTTGGTGCCTGCAGCCTGCCGCTGTTCGGCTTTGCCGCGCTGGAGCCGTATCGACTGCAGCGGGTGATGACTTTCGTCGACCCCTGGTCGGACCCCTTCAACGCCGGCTTCCAGCTGACCCAGGCATTGATCGCGGTCGGCCGTGGCCAGATCACCGGCGTTGGTCTGGGTGCTAGCGTGCAGAAGCTTTACTACCTGCCAGAGGCCCATACCGACTTCATCTTCGCCGTGCTGGCCGAGGAGTTCGGTCTGATTGGTATCGCCCTGGTGCTGGTGCTGTTTGCCCTGCTGATTGCCCGTATCTTCGCCATCGGAATCAGGGCGATGCGGATGGAGAAGGCCTTTGCCGCCTATGTTGCCTGGGGTATCGCCTTGTGGGTCGGCATCCAGGCCCTGGTCAGCATGGGCGTGAACCTGGGGCTGCTGCCGACCAAGGGCCTGACCTTGCCGCTGATCTCAGCCGGTGGGTCCAGCCTGATCATGACCCTGATCGCCATCGCCGTTGTGCTGCGCATCGACTGGGAGCTGAAGCGCGAAGAGCTGGAGCGCCCGCGTCGGCGCCGGGACTGGGCGGCATGAGTAGCGCTTCCATCACCATCATGGGCGGCGGGACGGGTGGTCATATCTTCCCCGGCCTGGCCGTGGCCGCGGCGCTCAAGCAGCGCGGCGCCGAGGTGCGCTGGCTGGGCACGCCCGACGGCCTGGAAAACCGCCTGGTGCCGGCAGCCGGTATCGAACTCGATCGGATCGGCATTACCGGCCTGCGTGGCAAGGGCCTGGCCGGCTGGCTGGCCGCGCCGTTCAGAATCCTGAAAGCCATGCTGCAGGCCCGGCGGGTGTTTCGCGATCACCGTCCCAGCTGCGTGCTCAGCATGGGCGGCTACGTGTCCGGTCCGGGCGGCGTCATGGCCCGGCTGATGGGTATTCCGCTGGTGCTGCATGAACAAAACGCCATCGCCGGCCTGACCAATCGCTGGCTGAGGCCACTGGCTGCCCGGGTCATGACCGGCTTTCCTGCGGCCCTGGCCCGCGGCGAGCACTGCGGCAACCCGGTGCGCGCCGATATTCTGAATCTGTCCGATCCGGCCGATCGCTACGGCGAGCGCAGCGGGCCGCTGCGCCTGCTGGTGATCGGCGGCAGCCTGGGCGCGCTGGCCTTTGCCCGCGCCGTGCCTTCAGCCCTGGCTCTGCTGCCGGAAGATCAGCGCCCGCTGGTCACCCATCAGGCCGGGCGCCAGCTTGAAACCACCCGCCGGGCCTACGACGAGGCCGGGGTGAATGGCGAGGTGGTGGAATTCATCGACGATATGGCTGGCGCCTGGGGCCGGGCCGACCTGGCCATCTGCCGGGCAGGCGCCCTGACCGTGGCCGAGCTGGCCGCTGCCGGTGTTGCTTCGCTGTTGGTGCCGTTTCCGTACGCGGTGGACGATCACCAGACCGCAAACGCTCAGTACCTGGCTGCCGGCCACGCCGCCTGGCTGGTGCAGGAACGTGATTTGAAGCCGGAAATGCTGGCCGAGCGCCTGCGCGGTCTGACCCGCGAACAGCTGGCGGCCATGGCCGGCCGTGCTCGTGGCCTGGCCCGAACGCGCGCTGCCGACAAGGTCGCCGATGCTTGCCTGGAGGTGGCGGCATGAGCCGGCCGGTTCGTCCAGCGCCCAGCCTGATGCACCGGGTTCGGCATATCCATTTCGTCGGCATCGGCGGGGCCGGCATGAGCGGCATCGCCGAGGTGCTGATCAACCTGGGTTTCACCATCTCCGGCACGGATTTGAGTGAATCGGACAGCGTGCGCCGCCTGCGCAAGCTCGGCGCCCGGATCGCCATCGGGCACGCCGCCGAGCACCTGGCGGGTGCCGATGTGGTGGTTGTTTCCGGTGCAGTATCCGAATCCAACCCGGAAATTCTGGCGGCACGCGAACGCCGTATTCCGGTGGTGGCGCGGGCCGAGATGCTGGGTGAATTGATGCGCTTCCGCCAGGGCATTGCGGTGGCCGGCACTCACGGCAAGACGACCACCACTTCCCTGGTTGCCGGCATCCTGGCCGAGGCCGGTCTGGATCCGACCTTCATTGTCGGCGGCCTGGTCAACGCCTATGGCTCAAACGCGCGCCTGGGCGAGGGTCGCTATCTGGTGGCCGAGGCCGATGAAAGCGACGGCTCGTTTTTGAACCTGCAGCCGGTGATCTCGGTGGTGACCAACATCGACCGCGATCACCTGGATGCCTACCAGGGCAGCTTTGACCAGCTCCAGCATGCGTTTCTTGAGTTTCTGCATCACCTGCCGTTTTTCGGCGTGGCCGTGTTGTGCCTGGACGATCCGCACGTGGCCGAGCTGATTCCGGATGTGGGCCGAAATGTAGTGACCTACGGTTTCAGCGACCAGGCCGATGTCAGGGCGACCGAGCTGACCCAGCACGGTCGGCAGATGGATTTCCAGCTCTGGCTGCCGGATTCCACCGTTGGCATGGAAGTCAGCCTGATGCAGCCGGGTCGGCACAACGTCCAGAACGCCCTGGGTGCTGCGGCCGTGGCCTGGGAGCTGGGGATCGAGCCTGAAGCCATTGTCGCCGGACTGAATGCCTTTGGCGGAATCGGGCGCCGTTTCGCCGCGCTTGGCGAGCTGAATTTCAGCGGCCGTCGCGCGCTGGCCTTCGAAGATTATGGCCATCACCCCACCGAGCTCGACGCGGTGGTGCGCGCCGCCCGCGCCGGCTGGCCCGAGCGTCGCCTGGTGCTGGTCTTCCAGCCGCATCGATTTACCCGCACCCGCGACCAGTTCGATGCTTTTGCCCGGGTGCTGGCCGAGGCCGACGTGCTGATCCTGGCCGACATCTACCCGGCCGGGGAATCGGCCATCGCCGGGATTGATTCCGATGCGCTGGCCCGTGCCGTGCGTGATCGCCGTGAGCTGCCGTTGTATCGGGTCGGCGCGGTCGACCAGGTGCCCGAGCGCCTGGCCGAACTGGTCGAGCAAGGCGACCTGGTGCTGGTCATGGGGGCCGGCGATGTCGGCCGCCTGGGAACCGCGCTCAGGGGCCTGGCAGAGGAGGTGGGGCCATGACCCGCGAAGAGGTCCTGGCCATGGGCCATGTTGCGCTGGTGATCGGTGGCGATAGCGCCGAGCGCGAGGTGTCGCTGAAAGGTGGCGAAGCCGTGGCCCGGGCATTGAGCGCGCTGGGCGTGCAGCACAGCGTGGTCGACGGCCCGCGACGACTGCTCGAGCAGGTCGCAGCCGGTCACTACGACCGCGTTTTCAACCTGCTGCACGGGCGCGGCGGCGAAGACGGCGCCCTGCAGGGTGCGCTGCGACTTTACGGCGTGCCGGTGACCGGCTCCGGCGTGCTCGGTTCGGCTCTGACCATGGACAAGCTGCAGACCAAGCGCGTCTGGCAGGCCTGCGGCTTGCCGACCCCGCCGTGGCAGGTGGCCGACTCGGCCGACCAGGCCGAAGCCATTGCCGAACAGCTGGGTCTGCCGCTGTTCGTCAAGCCTGCGCGGGAAGGCTCCAGCATTGGCATGACTCGGGTCGAACGCTTCGACCAGCTCGCCCCGGCCATTGAACTGGCGCTGAGCTTTGATGAGCGGGTGCTGGTCGAGCGCCTGATCGATGGGCCGGAATACACCGCCTCGGTGTTGGATGGCGAAGTTTTGCCGCTGATCGGGCTGAAGCCGGCGCGCGAATTTTATGACTACGCGGCCAAGTACGAATCCGGCGATACCGAGTATCGCTGCCCGTGCGGGCTGCCGGAGGCCGAAGAAGCGGCCCTGGCCCGGCTGTGCCGCGAGGCCTTTGAAGTGGTTGGCGCCGGCGGCTGGGGTCGGGTGGATTTGATGATCGACAGCAGCGGCCAGCCCTGGCTGCTGGAAGTGAATACAACGCCCGGCATGACCGAGCGCTCCCTGGTGCCCAAGGCCGCGCAGGCGGCGGGAATCGAATTCGAGGAACTGGTATGGCGAATACTGAAGACCAGCCGAGAGGACTGATCAACCCGGCCACCCTGGCCTCGCTGGTGCTGCTCGGCAGCCTGGCGTTAGGCGCGCTGTGGATGCGATCGGGCCTGATCGGCAGCGAGCAGTGGCCGATTCGCTGGCTGGACGTGGAAGGTGAGCTGCAGCGCACCTCGGTCAGCCAGGTCCAGGCCGCAGCCGCAGTGCCGGCCAGCCGCGGCTTTTTCGCCGTTGACCTGGCGCGGGTGCGCAGCGAAATCGAAGCCTTGCCCTGGATCGCCAAGGCCGAAGTCAGCCGCCACTGGCCCGATGCCCTGCATCTGCGGGTGGTGGAGCACCGCCCGGTGGCGCGCTGGAATCAGAACCGCCTGCTCAGCGATCGCGGCGAGGTGTTCGAGGTCACCGGCAGCGACAGCATGCAGGGTTTGGCCCGCCTGGTCGGCCCGGACAGCCGGCGCGAGGAAGTGCTCGAAACCTGGCTCTGGATGCGACATGAGCTGGGTGGTATCGGCCTGGATATCGCCCGTTTGGCGGTCGACGAGCGCGGCGCCTGGCAATTGGAGTTGGGCAACGGGGTTGAGCTGATCCTGGGGCGCGAGCAGATTGACCTGCGCCTGGCCCGCTTCATCGCCGTTCATGACCTGCTGCGCGGTGATGAACGCTCACTGGTCCGGGTCGATATGCGCTATACCAACGGCCTGGCTGTGCAGTGGGCCGGCAGCGAACGCGATCGGGAGGATGCCCATGGCTAAGCGCAGCGAAAAGTCACTGGTCGTGGGCCTGGATATCGGCACCAGCAAGATTGTTGCCATCGTCGGTGAGATTCAGCCCGACGGCCAGGTCGAAGTGATTGGCATCGGCAGCCACCCCTCGCGCGGCCTCAAGCGCGGCGTGGTGGTGGATATCGAGTCCACCGAGCAGTCTATCCAGCGCGCGGTGGAAGAGGCCGAGCTGATGGCCGACTGCGAGATTCACTCGGTGTTTGCCGGCATTGCCGGCAGCCATATTCGCTCGCTGAACTCGCACGGTGCGGTCGCGATCCGCGACAAGGAAGTGGTCGATGGCGATGTCGAGCGTGTGCTGGAATCTGCCCGCGCCGTCGCGGTACCGGCCGACCAGCGCATCCTGCATGTGTTGCCGCAGGAGTATGTCATTGATTCCACCGACGGCATCCGCCAGCCGGTGGGTATGTCGGGCGTGCGCCTGGAAGCGCGCGTGCACCTGGTCACGGCCGCGGTCAGCGCGGTGCAGAACGTGACCAAATGCGTGGCCCGCTGCGGGTTGCAGGTGGACGATCTGATCCTGCAGCAGCTCGCTTCCAGCTATGCGGTGCTGTCGGATGATGAGCGCGATCTGGGTATCGCCCTGGTCGATATCGGCGCTGGTACCACGGATGTCGCCGTGTTCACCGAAGGCGCGATTCGCCACACCACCTGCATTCCGATAGCCGGTGACCTGGTCACCAACGATATTGCCGTGGCCCTGCGCACCCCGACCGTGCATGCCGAAGAAATCAAGATCAAGTACGCCTGCGCCCTGGAACAGATGGTCTCCAGCGACGAGACCATCCAGGTGCCCAGCGTCGGCAATCGCGAGCCGCGTCGGCTGGAGCGCCAGGTCCTGGCCCAGGTGGTCGAAGCGCGCTACCGCGAATTATTCAACCACGTCCACAAGCAGCTCAGACAGTCGGGATTCGAATCGATGATCCCGGCCGGCCTGGTGCTGACCGGGGGCGGGGCAAAGATGGAAGGCGTTGTCGAGCTGGCAGAGGAGATTCTCCACATGCCGGTGCGACTGGGTACGCCGGAAGGCGTTGTCGGCCTGTCGGAAGTCGTAGGCAATCAGATCCACGCCACCGGCGTGGGCCTGTTGCTCTACGGCAGCCGCGCCGATGGTTCCGCCCGCACCGGTTTGGGGCGCGGCGGGGAAAGTCTCCTGGAGCGATTCAAGAACTGGTTCCAGGGAGAGTTTTGAATGCATTACCTCGTGTTGGGCAACAACCGGGAGGCGGCGCTGGAAGCCCGCCAAGAGGCAGCAGTCGCCGTCTCCCGCGCCCTTTTTGTAAGCCTCCCTTATTCATGATGCCTTCTACTGCAACGCCCCCAGGCCCCGCATCTGCTGACTTTTGCTCGGTCGCGGATCCTCACCGTACAGGTGAGTACGCCTCCGGCCCGCTCGGTCGCAAAAGCCACCAGCTACGGGACCTGGAGACGTTTCGCGACGAA
>SKQI01000075.1 GCA_007119095.1 Wenzhouxiangella sp.
TCGGCCGCCTTGGCTTGCGGACCAGCTGATTGATCGTGGACATAGTTTTTCAGGCCTTAAGAAAACAAACGACAGAACCGCAAAAGCGGTCTGCCGAAGAACGGGAATTTTAAGGGGTTGTTGACGCCCTGTCAAGGCCGCGTTGCGCGGCCCTGCCAGTTGATGAACGGGGAAGAGGAAGACCCTCTCACCCCTTCTCAAGCCGGGGCCAAGCCCCGGCTCGCCATGACTACTCCGCGCCCTCGGTCTGCTCGGCCTCGGAGGCGCGCAGCAGGGCCGAGAGTTCGGCATCCGCATCGCTGTGACTTTCGCGCTGGGCCTTGCGACGCGCCATTGCGACGCGACCGGTACCAGCCGGAATCAGGCGGCCAACGATCACGTTTTCCTTCAACCCGCGCAGGTTGTCGACCGTTCCGCGCACGGCGGCATCGGTCAGCACCCGGGTCGTCTCCTGGAAGGAGGCGGCGGAAATGAAGGATTCGGTCGCCAGCGAGGCCTTGGTGATACCCAGCAGGATACTCTGCCAGACCGCAGGACGCAGACCGTCGACCTCCAGACGCTTGTTTTCCTCCTGAACGCGCAGCCGATCGACCTGCTCACCGCGCAGGAAGCGGCTATCGCCACCGTCAAGAATCTCGACCTTGCGCAGCATCTGGCGAATGATCACCTCGATGTGCTTGTCGTTGATCTTCACACCCTGCAGGCGGTACACATCCTGGATTTCCTGGACCAGATAGTCGGCCAGACGCTCCACGCCCAGCAGGCGCAGAATGTCATGCGGGTTAGGCTCGCCGTCAACCACGGTTTCGCCCTTCTCGACGTGCTCACCTTCGAACACCAGCACCTGGCGCCACTTCGGAATCAACTCCTCGTGGGCTTCACCAGTCTCGTCGGTGATCACCAGACGCTGCTTGCCCTTGGTTTCCTTGCCGAAGCTGACCACGCCAGAGGCCTCTGCCAGCAGCGCACCTTCCTTGGGCTTGCGGGCTTCGAACAGGTCGGCAACACGGGGCAGACCACCGGTGATGTCGCGGGTCTTGGAAGACTCCTGGGGAATTCGGGCGATGATGTCACCAACCCGGATCTCCTTGCCATCGCTGGTGTTGATCACAGCCCCGGCCGGCAGGAAGTACTGCGCCAGCTGCTCGGTACCCGGGATATTCAGCGGCTTGCCCTTGCTGTCCAGCAGGCGAATGATCGGACGCAAATCCTTGCCTTCGCTGCCGCGTTTCTTCGGATCGGTAACGACAACCGAGCTCAAGCCGGTGACATCGTCGGTTTCCTCGGTGACGGTCACTCCAGCGATGAAATCCTGGAACTGGGCGAAACCAGCAACCTCGGAGACGATCGGGTGGGTATGCGGGTCCCAGTTGGCCACGTTCTGGCCGATTTCGACCTTGTCGCCTTCCTTGACGCTGACCAGCGCACCGTACGGAATCTTGTAGCGCTCGCGCTCCCGACCGTGGCTGTCAATCACCGACAGCTCGCCTGAACGCGACACCGCGACCAGCTTGCCATCGGCATTCTCGACCGACTTCAGGTTGTAGAAGCGGATGCTACCGGCCGACTTGACCTCGATATGGTCAATCGCCACCGAACGGGACGCGGCACCACCAATGTGGAAGGTACGCATCGTCAGCTGGGTGCCCGGCTCGCCAATGGACTGGGCGGCGATCACACCAACCGCCTCGCCCTGGTTGACCAGGTGCCCACGGGCCAGATCGCGACCGTAACACTCGGCGCAGATACCATGCTTGGTTTCACAGGTAATCGGCGAGCGCACCATCACCCGGTCGATCCCTTCCTGTTCGAGCGTGGTCACCCATGCCTCGTCCAGCAGGGTGCCGCGCGGGCACAACACATCATCGCTATCTGCAGAGTAAATATCCTGCGCCACGACACGGCCAAGAATTCGCTCGCGCAGCGGCTCGACCACGTCACCGCCTTCAACGATGGGCAGCATTTCCAGCCCTTCCTCGGTGCCGCAATCCTCTTCGATCACGACCAGATCCTGGGCAACGTCCACCAGGCGACGAGTCAGGTAACCGGAGTTGGCGGTCTTGAGCGCAGTATCGGCCAGACCCTTGCGCGCGCCGTGGGTGGAGATGAAGTACTGCAGTACGTTCAAGCCTTCACGGAAGTTGGCGGTAATCGGCGTTTCGATGATCGAGCCGTCCGGCTTGGCCATCAGACCGCGCATTCCAGCCAGCTGACGGATCTGGGCGGCCGAGCCTCGAGCACCGGAGTCGGCCATAATGAAGATCGAGTTCATCGAATCTTCCTCAACCTCGTTACCCTCGGCATCGACGCGAGTCTCTTTGCCGATGCGCTTCATCATCGCCCGGGCCACTTCTTCGTTCGTCCGCGACCAGATATCGACAACCTTGTTGTAGCGCTCGCCAGAAGTCACGACACCGGAAGCGTACTGATTCTGAATGTCGAGAATTTCTTTCTCGGCGCGTTCCAGAATTTCCTTTTTCTCAGGCGGCACCTGCAGGTCGTCGAGGCCAATCGACACGCCGGCGCGGGTCGAGAAGGCAAAGCCGGTGTACATCAGCTTGTCAGCGAAAACCACGGTGTGCTTGAGCCCGAGCTGACGATAGCATTCGTCGATCAGCTTCGAGATCTGCTTCTTCTTCAGGACCTGATTGAACAGCTCAAAGGCCATGCCGCGCGGCACGATGTCCCACAGCAGGGCGCGCCCGACGGTGGTCTCATATCGGGTAATGTGCTCTTGCAGGTCGCCGTTGTCGTCGGCACGATATTCGCGAATGCGGGTCGTGATCGCGGCCTGCAGGTCAACCTGGTGGTTGGCATACGCACGCTGCACCTCGGCCACGCCGGAGAAGAACATGCCTTCACCCTTGGCACCCGGCAGTGAGCGGGTCATGTAGTACAAGCCCAGAACCACGTCCTGGGTCGGCACGATGATCGGCTCGCCGTTGGCCGGCGACAGAATATTGTTCGACGACATCATCAGGGCGCGCGCTTCGAGCTGGGCTTCCAGGCTCAGCGGCACGTGCACGGCCATCTGGTCACCGTCGAAGTCGGCGTTGAAGGCGGTACAGACCAGCGGATGCAGCTGAATCGCCTTGCCTTCAATCAGCACCGGCTCAAAAGCCTGGATACCAAGACGGTGCAGGGTCGGTGCGCGGTTCAGCAGCACCGGGTGCTCGCGGATGACTTCCTCGAGAATATCCCAGACCTCGGCTTCTTCGCGTTCGACCAGCTTCTTGGCCGCCTTGATCGTCATTGCCAGACCACGACGCTGCAGCTTGGAAAAGATGAACGGCTTGAACAGCTCCAGAGCCATTTTCTTCGGCAGACCGCACTCGTGCAGCTTCAGGGTCGGACCGACCACGATCACCGAACGACCGGAGTAGTCGACGCGCTTGCCGAGCAGGTTCTGACGGAAACGACCCTGCTTGCCCTTGATCATGTCGGCCAGCGACTTCAGCGGGCGCTTGTTGGTACCGGTAATGGCACGGCCGCGACGACCGTTATCGAGCAGCGCATCGACCGACTCCTGCAGCATGCGCTTTTCGTTGCGCACGATGATATCCGGCGCGTTCAGATCGAGCAGGCGGCGCAGGCGGTTGTTGCGGTTGATGACGCGACGGTACAAATCGTTCAGATCCGAGGTCGCGAAGCGACCGCCGTCCAGCGGCACCAGCGGGCGCAGGTCCGGCGGCAGCACCGGCAGCACGGTCAGGATCATGTACTCGGGCCGGTTACCCGACTCGATGAACGCCTCCATCAGCTTGATCCGCTTGGTCAGACGCTTGATCTTGGTCTCGGAGTTGGTCGCCGCGATGTCTTCGCGCAGCTTGGCAAGCTCGGTAGCCAGCTCGATGTTCTTGAGCAGATCAAACACCGCCTCGGCGCCCATCTTGGCCTCGAACTCATCGCCGTATTCTTCGACTGCCTCGTAGTACTGCTCGTCGGTCAGCAGCTGACCGCGCTCCAGCGGGGTCATGCCCGGATCCAGTACCAGGTAAGACTCGAAGTACAGAATGCGCTCGATATCGCGCAGGGTCATGTCCAGCATCAGGCCGATACGGCTGGGCAGCGATTTCAAGAACCAGATGTGGGCAACCGGCGAGGCCAGGTCGATGTGACCCATGCGCTCACGGCGAACCTTGGTCAGGGTCACTTCGGTGCCGCACTTCTCACACTTCACGCCGCGGTGCTTCATGCGCTTGTACTTGCCGCACAAGCACTCGTAGTCCTTGACCGGACCGAAGATGGCGGCGCAGAACAGGCCCTCGCGCTCCGGCTTGAAGGTCCGATAGTTGATCGTTTCCGGCTTCTTGACTTCACCGAAAGACCAGGAGCGAATCAGCTCGGGCGGCGCTAAGCCGATGCGAATGGCGTCAAAATCCGTGATCTGGTTCTGACGCTTGTAGAGATTAAACAGGTCGCGCATTTGCTAACTCCTCCTGAACTCAGGATTCTTCAAGTTCGATGTTGATGCCGAGCGAGCGGATTTCCTTCACCAGTACGTTGAAGGATTCCGGCATGCCGGCCACCATCTGATTGTTGCCGTCGACAATGGACTTGTACATCTGATTGCGCCCGGCCACATCATCAGACTTGACCGTGAGCATTTCCTGCAAGGTGTAGGCGGCGCCATAGGCCTCCAGGGCCCAGACCTCCATCTCCCCGAAGCGCTGGCCACCGAACTGGGCCTTGCCGCCCAGCGGCTGCTGGGTAACCAGGCTGTACGGGCCGGTCGAACGGGCATGCATCTTGTCATCCACCAGGTGATTGAGCTTGAGCATGTACATGTAGCCAACCGTCACCGGTCGATCGAAGGCGTCACCGGTACGGCCGTCGAACAAGGTGGTCTGGCCGGATTCAGGCAGATCAGCCATCTTCAGCAGCTTCTTGATCTCGGTCTCGTCGGCACCGTCAAACACCGGCGTACCCATCGGCACCCCGCCGCAAAGGTTGCCCGCCATCTCCATCACCTCGGCGTCGGAGAACTGGCTCATGTCGACACGCTGCCGGTCGGAGTTGTAGATTTCACCGATAAAACCGCGAATCTTGTCGGTCTTTTCCTTGGCCTCGATCATCCCCTGGATCTTCTTGCCCAGGCCGCGGGCGGCCCAGCCAAGATGCGTTTCCAGTACCTGACCGATGTTCATGCGCGAAGGCACGCCCAACGGATTGAGCACGATGTCGACCGGTTCGCCGTCAGCGGTGAACGGCATGTCTTCGGCCGGCACGATGTTTGAAATCACGCCCTTGTTGCCGTGGCGGCCCGCCATCTTGTCACCCGGCTGCATGCGACGCTTGACGGCCAGGTAGACCTTGACCATCTTCAATACGCCGGGCGCCAGATCATCACCGCGGGTGATCTTGCCCTTTTTCTCTTCAAAGCGCTTGTCAAACAGCTTGCGCTGCTTTTCCATCTGGCGAGCGGCACGCTCGAGCATGTCCTGGGCTTCGTCGTCGCGCATGCGCAGCTTGAACCAGTCGTCATGCTTGAGATCGGACAGATAGCTGGCAGTGACCTTGTCGCCCTTCTTGATTCCGGCCGGACCCTTGTCGGCCACCTTGCCGACCAGGATGGACTCCAGTCGGGCAAAAATAGCGCTTTCCATGATCCGGAGCTGGTCATCCAGATCCTTCCGGACCCGGCGAATCTCGTCCTTCTCAATGGCGATGGCACGGGCATCCTTGTCCACGCCCTCGCGGGTGAAGACCTGCACGTCAATCACCGTGCCGTCCATACCGGTAGGCACGCGCAGAGACGTGTCTTTCACGTCCGACGCCTTTTCACCGAAGATCGCACGCAGCAGCTTTTCTTCCGGGGTCAGCTGGGTTTCGCCCTTGGGCGTGACCTTGCCGACCAGGATGTCGCCGGCCTTGACCTCGGCGCCGATGAAGACAATGCCCGACTCGTCGAGCTTGGCCAGGGTGGACTCACCCACGTTCGGAATATCGGCCGAGATTTCCTCGGTACCCAGCTTGGTGTCGCGGGCCACACAGGTCAGCTCTTCGATATGGATCGAGGTAAAGCGATCTTCCTTGACCACGCGCTCGGAGATCAGGATCGAGTCTTCGAAGTTGTAGCCGTTCCAGGGCATGAAAGCCACCAGAATGTTCTGGCCCAGGGCCAGCTCACCCATGTCGGTCGACGGACCATCGGCCAGCACGTCGCGCTTGGCCACGACATCACCGACCTTGACCAACGGGCGCTGGTTCATGCAGGTGTTCTGGTTGGAACGCTGGTACTTGACCAGGTTGTAGATGTCCACGCCCGGATCGTCTTCTCCGACTTCATCTTCGTTGGCGCGTACAACAATACGTCCGGCATCGATCTGGTCAACCACACCGCCGCGCAATGCGTTGGTGGTGACACCCGAATCGGTGGCAACAGCGCGCTCCATGCCAGTACCCACAAGCGGCTTGTCGACCCGGAGTGTCGGCACCGCCTGGCGCTGCATGTTCGAACCCATCAGTGCGCGGTTGGCGTCATCGTGCTCCAGGAACGGCACCAGCGAGGCAGCGACCGAAACAATCTGGCGCGGCGAGACGTCCATGTAGTCGACTTCACTGGTCGCCTTCAGGGTGAATTCACCCAGGTAGCGGCAGGGAATCAGCTCTTCCTTGAAACGGTTGTCCTTGTCCAGATCGGCGTTCGCCTGGGCAATCACGTAATCGCCTTCTTCAATCGCCGACAGGTACTCGACCTCATCAGTCACCTTGCCGTCGATCACCTTGCGGTAAGCCGTTTCCA
>SKQI01000239.1 GCA_007119095.1 Wenzhouxiangella sp.
CGCGCCTGAGTCCAGAACGCATTATCTGTACCCCACCCTTAGGCTATTTGCAATTACTGGGTCTGATGCGGCAAGCTCGTGTGGTGCTGACGGACTCCGGCGGTATCCAAGAAGAAACCACTGCTTTGGGTATCCCCTGTATTACCCTGCGTGATAATACCGAGCGCCCGATTACCCTAAGCGAGGGTACGAATACTTTGGTGGGTAATGACCCGGCACGGATTCTCGCCGCGTTGGCAGCGACCTTGCAGCACATTACTCAAAAACGCTCAATACCGGAGCATTGGGATGGTCAGGCGGCGGAGCGGATTGTGGCTGTTTTAATAAAGCACTATACTTTTTCTTGACCTTCTAACCACAGATCCAACATCATCAGTACCCAAACTAATTCGCCGTAATAGGCGGCATGTTTATCTCGGTGTAGCCTTAGCAATTCGTCAATAAACTGTGGACGAATAAATCCACGGGTTTTGATTCGCGATAGTGAATCAAGCGCCAAATCTTGCAGTGGCTGATGATTTTGCATCCAGATACCAAAAGGCAGACCAAAACCGTGTTTCTTTTTCTCAAGAATGGATCTGGGTAGAAACCCTTGGCTGGCTTGTTTGTAAAACCACCGAAGATTGGAACCTCTAAGCTTATCTTTAGATGGAATACGGGTAGATAGTAATACTAGTTCATCGGTAAGCATAGGATAGATTACCTCAATACCCGCTAGGCGACAGGCAGTATTGACCTTCACCAAATCATTATCATGAAGGGTGAAATGCCAATCTAAGTACATCATTCGATTAAGTTTGGATGCGTTATCAAGTGCAGCAAATAGCCTGCGTTTTAGCGTCCGAGGTTCATGGATGTCAATGCTTTCGATAAATCCATCCTCAAATACCGTTTGTGGATTATGTCGTTCTAAGAAAACATAAGTATCCATTCGATCAGGCAAAGGAGTACGCGCTTGGGACACATAGCTATATGCTTTACGCAATACTGGCATTTTTGCCAGTGGCTTGGTGCTGATGAACAATAAGGATTGCAGCCAAAGTGGCCATTGATTAAAATATTCAAAAATGCCCTGTTTGGCGTAGCGCTCATTACCCGCAAATAGTTCATCGCCTCCATCACCTGCTAGCAATACCTGAAAGCCTTGCTCGCGGGCGCATTGGGCGCATAAAAATGCAGGCAACAATGAAGAATTACCAAACGGTTCATCTGCACCCATGGCGACCAGTGGTAACCACTGGGTGATGTCTGCCGGTGTCACATAATGCTCATAACCTTTGGCATGAAAATGCTGCCGTGCGATTCTTGCGTATGCCATTTCGTCATAGCCGGGAACATCAAATCCGATAGAATAAGTTTGAGCCACTTCTACAGACTGGGCTAACATGCCTGCGACTGTTGAACTGTCCAAACCGCCGCTGAGAAATGCGGCTACTGCTTGGTCGGTTGGTTCAGCGACTGCCGTTTCTACCGCAGATCTGATGATGGCCAACATTTCTTTGCCCGACGCTGCAAGGTCTATCGGGGTTTCTGAAAACTTGGGGAGCCAGTAGGGTGAAATCTGCATCTCACCTTTTTGCCATTCAACCACATGACCTGCAGGTAATTTATGAATGCCGCAGTATATACTGCGTGGACTGGGAACAAAGTGACAGTATATGTAGTTGTAAAGCGCCTGTTGGTCGAGTTGCCGGTTTTCCGGACTAAGCTGTACCAAGGGAGCTAGCCTTGAACAAAAGCTGAAACCGGTGTTGTCCGACCGATAATACACCTGTTCAATGCCTATTTTGTCGATGGCTAGAAGAGCGTAATTCTGGGTCGGGTCTAAAATAGCTAGCACGAAGACGCCCGTAAGGTTTGCCAGAGTGAGTTTACCCATCTGTCGGTAATCCATGGCCAGTGCTTGCAGGGTTGCGCTCAAGCTGGTAGCGTTTCGATAGCGTACTCGCCCAGCGATGGCTAGGATTAAACCATCATTTACCAGAATCTCGCCTCCAGCAGCGACACAGAAGGCATTTTCTAGGCTGGCATGTATGCTATGTTCTAGCGTACTAGCGAGAATATACTGACTGTGTGGGGACACGGTGGAATTCATTTGCAGAGTTCCAGCAATGCCTGCAGTGGTGTGTTTGCTGGGCATGGATAGATCAGAATTTTTAGTCATATCGAGTGCGCACTGGGATACCTGAAAAGGGTATGGTAATCCGAACTACTGGGATGATCCAGAAATGAGAATCGCTATTTTGGGGATGGGTTATGTGGGTGCGGTGTCAGCAGCCTGTTTGGCTCGGGACGGACACAACGTGTTAGGAGTCGATATTGACCCCTACAAACTAGATCTGCTGCGCAGTGGCAATTCACCTATTATTGAGGAGGGTATTCAGGAACTCACTCGGCAAGTGGTCGATGCTGGAAAACTCAGTGTGACTGATGATGTCAATGCTGCGGTTTGCCAATCCGATATTTCTTTCATTTGCGTGGGAACACCCTCTAGGAAAAACGGAAGCCAAGATCTTGCCGCTATTGACAAAGTTGCGCAACAAATTGGTCAGACTTTAGCTTACACCGATCATTATCATACGGTAGTTCTACGCTCTACCGTCAGACCAGGCACTACTTTAGGCAAGGTCAAACCTATTCTGGAGGACTATTCTGGTCGACGGGTAGGTGAACACTTTGGGCTTGCCTTTCAGCCCGAGTTTTTGCGCGAGGGCTCCTCGATCAAAGACTATGACCACCCTCCCTTTACGGTGTTGGGTAGCGACTCGCAGCGTACTGTGGATCAAGTCAAACCGGTGTTCGCACATTTGCCCTGTGAGTTCATCAGTACTGAAATTGGCACGGCTGAGATGGTCAAATATGCCTGCAATGCTTTCCATGCTCTTAAAATTGTTTTCGCTAATGAAATGGGGCGTCTATCCCAGTCACTTGGCATAGATTCTAGAAGTGTAATGCAGCTAGTGACCCAAGATCGACAGCTCAATATCTCTCCAGCCTACCTTAAGCCGGGTTTTGCGTTTGGCGGTTCCTGTTTGCCTAAAGATTTACGAGCGCTGCTGTACATGAGTAAGGAATTAGATATTGAACTACCCATGTTAGGTAACCTGATTCCTAGCAATCACGTTCAGATCGACCATGCTGTCGATTTTGTATTGGCTAGCGGTAAGCGTCGTGTCGGTTTGATTGGATTGAGTTTTAAAAGTGGTACGGATGATATGCGTGAAAGCCCCTTAGTTGAGCTAGCTGAGCGACTTATTGGCAAGGGGATTGATTTGAAAATCCACGATCCTAATGTTCAACTCTCTCGTATTATTGGAGCCAACCGGCGTTATATCGAAGAAACGTTACCCCATATTGCATCCTTGCTAATGGCAGACTGTAAGGCGCTGATCGAACAATCTGAAATAATTGTATTAGGGTTGAACGATGCACCATTAATCGATCATATTATGGCTTATGCAACCTCGAATCAGCAATTGCTGGATCTAGTGGGTTTGCCAGATCGCAGGCAACTCAATGCACACTATCAGGGAATTTGCTGGTGAGAGAACGTCCACATTTGCTGTTTGTCTCTCCACGATTTTTATTCCCTACCGATGAAGGTGGAAAAATTCGGACTACCCAGATTTTAAGAGGTATGAAAGGCGGTCGGTTCTACATTACTTTGATTTCTCCTGCAAAAGTTGAGCATACCACCCGTTTTGGTGACGATCTAAAGAGTATTTGCGACCGCTTTGTGAGCTGGGACACGCCAATGAGTAGTCATAATCGTTGGTATAAAGCAACTCGGATGCGGTATTTGTTTTCCGAATTCCCCCTGTCTGTGGCCTCTAGCGCTCATCCTATTGCCCGGCAGCGGGTCGAACAGCAGCTAGCAGAACAACCCGATGTCACCGTATTTGATTTTATCCATTCGGCTATTTTAGCGCCTAGTGAATTAAATAGTCCCACTGTATTATTTACTCATAATGTTGAGGCGGAAATTTTCCGACGCCATGCACAGGTTGCCGTTAACCCTTTGATACGTTATATCTGGCAATCCCAGTATCGGAAAATGACAGCGTTTGAAGCTTCGCAACTGCCGCGCTTCGATACCACTGTGGCAGTGTCTCAGCGTGATGCTGAGGCGTTCAGTCGCATTCAGGGGATTCGCCGAGTGGCCACTATTCCTACGGGTGTGGATCTGGAGTTTTTTGCCTACCATACTCCTGGCAATGATGACCATATTGTATTTACAGGCGCTATGGACTGGCAGGCTAATATTGACGGCATTAGCTTCTTTATGGATCAGGTCTGGCCTCTTTTGGCGCAGCGGCGGGTTGCTCAAATGCGCATGACGATAGTGGGTCGCAACCCTGCCCCAGAGCTTGTGGAAAGGGCTAGAAAGCGTCGGCTACCTTGGACGTTCACTGGCTTTGTCGATGATATTCGTCCTCATGTTTACGGCGCAGCCGTCTATGTGATTCCTCTGCGAGTGGGTGGGGGGACACGGATTAAAGCCTACGAGGCGATGGCTATGGGATTGCCGGTGGTGTCTACTGGACTGGGTATTGAGGGTTTGCCCTTGACGCCTGATGAACACTATCTGCGTGCGGACTCTCCTCAAGAAATCGCTTTGGCTATCGACCGATTGTTATCTGATCCACGACTGCGCATACGTCTATCCCATTCTGCTCGACAATATGTTGAAAATCAATGCTCTTTCCAATCGGTTGCACGTTGTTTCGAAGATATCTGCTTAGACGCGGTTGCGCAACATTAGAGGAATGCGGCTATGCGAGAATGGTTGATTGGTCAATGGATATTTCCACTCCATGAGCGCCTACGAGGCCGTAATACGGCGGCTTGTTACCGTGCTTTGCGGCAAACAGAGAAGCTGTCTACTGATGCCTTACAAGCTTTACAGAAGGATAAATTGCGTCGGTTGATGGCGCATTGTTGGTTGCATGTACCATTTTATCGTGACCACTTTAAGGCCTTGGGTGTCGAACATTCAGATGAACTTGGCTATGAGGTGTTGCAGCATCTGCCTATCTTAGAACGCCAAGATGTGCGTATTCATATTGATGAAATGTTGGCACAGCCATTGCGAAATCGCCTAATCCGTCAAACTACGGGTGGCTCTACGGGTCAGCCCCTAATTTTTTTTACTGACTTAGCTAAGGAATCTTGGCACAATGCTGCCAAATTACGCGGCCGAGCGTGGTTTGGTATCGAGCCTGGTAGTCGCCAAGTTGATTTCTGGGGTTCACCGGTGGAACTCAGCAAGCAGGATGCGTTTCGGCGGTTTAAGGATTATTGGTTTCTCAATCATATGGTTATCTCGGCGCTAGATATAACTGATGCTGCTCAAGCTCGAAACGCGAGTGTGCTCAAGCAGTTTCGCCCTCGATTGGTGTACGGTTACCCTACAGTGCTGTTTCATGTGGCGCTTTACATGGAGCGTTACCCAGAAGCTTTTGGTGGGTGGCGTCCGGAGCTAGTGACCTGTACTTCTGAAGTGCTTTACCCGAATCAACGGGAGAAAATGTTAGAAGTATTTGGGTGTCCTATAGGCAATGAGTACGGTTCCCGTGACGGAGGGCACTTAGCGCATGAATGTAGTGCCGGTCGTATGCACATCGCTGCCGAGCATGTATTGCTTGAAGTCGACAAGCCCGCGGAAGATGGGGCAGGGGATGTGATAGTCACTAATCTCGATGGCTATGGTATGCCCTTGCTCCGCTATCGTTTAGGTGATCGGGTCAGACTGGATCACGAGACCTGTCCCTGTGGTCTGACACTCCCCACATTAGGGCAGGTTGTGGGGCGTATGACTGATTTTATTGTTGGTTTTGATGATCGTCTTATCCACAGTGCTGCCTTAGTCGGTGTTGTGCGTGATCTGCCCAATGTTAAGCAATTTCGTATTGTACAATATATTGATTTGTCAATTGAAATATTGTTGGTGCGTGATACACTTTTTTCTGAACAGGAGTTGGCTAAGGTGCGTCATAAGATGCAAGTGATTATGGGGGCTGAACTACCTATCTGCTTTTCATTTCCCGACCATATTCCTCCAAGCAAGTCGGGTAAGTATGTGACGCTTATCTCCGAAGCTTACGCCGCCCGATCATGAGTAATCCCAATCCTAATTGGCGTATTGGACTGGTGGGGCCCTTACCTCCGCCCCCAGGTGGTATCGCTAACCAGACTCGACAACTGGCGCACCTACTGCGCGAAGATGGCCTGTCAGTCGAACTGGTACGGATGAACCCTGCTTATCGGCCGACATGGGTTAGTGCTATTCGTGGAGTGCGCGCGGTGTTTCGGTTGCTCCCTTATATTTTTGATTTGTGGCAGATGTCTGGGCGCGTCAATATAATCCAAGTCATGGCTAATTCTGGGTGGGCATGGTATTTGTTTGCCACACCTGCCATTGGGATAGGTCGTCTACGTGGGGTACCGGTGATCGTTAACTACAGGGGAGGAGGCGCATTAGCATTTTTTGAGCGTGCTTGGCCTTGGATCCGCCCTGCTATGCTACGAGCCGATCAAATTATTGTACCTTCGGGTTTTTTGCAGGATATTTTCCGGCGTTTTGGTGTGGATTCTGCAATCGTTCCTAATGTATCAGCGAGGCTCAAGCATGAATCCTGACCAGCTCAGTACAGGGGGTTCGCGAACGGCCCCGGCGATCGTGGTATACACCCATGTCTTTCCCAACAGCGTACA
>SKQI01000153.1 GCA_007119095.1 Wenzhouxiangella sp.
GCCGGTTCGACCCGCTTCCTGGTGTTCCTGGCGGCCCTGGCCATCAACGGTCATCTCGTCGGCCTGGGTCTGGCCGCGCGGTCGACGGCCCAGATCACCGAAGTCATGCTGTTGTTCGGACTGGTGCCCTGGGCGGCCTGGTTTGCCTGGCTGGCGCCGCTGGCGCTGGTGCTGGCCGCGGTCGGTCTGGTGCAGGGCTGGCGCTACCGCGAGCGCATCACCGCCAGTGCCCGGATTGGTCTGCTGCTCACCTCGATGGCGGTAGCCAGTGCGTCGCTGTTCAGCCTGCTATGGGGTTTGTGGCCGTTGTTTGGTTGATCAGACCAGCTCCCAGTCGGTCTGATCCTCGCGCGATTTGGTCAGCAGCCAGTTGATGCCCGGCGGCATGAGTTCGCCGGGCTTCATGCCGCTGAGCACGATCATGACCAGGGGCGCAAGCTTCAGGGCTCTTCGCCAGCGACTGGCATGGCCGGGATCAATTTCCAGCCCGACCGCATCCAGGTGCAAGGCTTCCAGGAAAGCGAGGATGTCCTCGTCGCCCTCTTCCGGAGGCGAAGCAACCAGCATGTCGTCGCTGACGGCGTGAATGCCTTCGCGCAGCAGGCAGATCGAGCGGTGTTCCGATTTCAGCAGCAGGGCCGGCAGCCGGGTGACCAGTTCGCGTGCGGCCTGGCCGGTCGGGCTATGCACGGCCAGGACCACGGCCTCGCGCGCAAGGGAACGGCGCAGGCTGGCGATCTGCTCGCTGGATGGCAGCCGCGAGCGGGCGCGAACCGTATCGGAAACCGGCTCGAAAATCAGGTCATGACCGCCGGGGCCGGAAAGTGACTGGATCAGCACGGCCGGCGGTGACTGGTCCGAACGCAGGCTGGCCCGCCACTGGCGCAGGCCGTGCGGCGGCAGCAGCTGCGATGGAGGCGGTGACAGCAGGCGGTCGAAAAAGCTCAACCAGTTGTGCATCAGGCGGTGGCGCTGGGTGTGGCCGCCGCGCCGGATCCAGCCGATGATCTGGTTGCGGCGCACGGTCAGGCCCCAGCGCAGTGCCGGTGGTGAGGTGGCCAGCGACCAGAACGCTTCCAGTGACAACACTTCGCTGGCCTTTTGCTGAACCGGGTCGAGCTGGTAGACCTCGCGAATCAGATCGCGCAGATGACGTGCAGAACACAATGCCAGGCGCACCGAAAGCCCGGTCCGTCGGGCCAGTTCGTCGGCCAGGCCAAACTTCAGCGGCGAGTCGACCAGCAGGGTCAGCCAGCCTTCTTCGCGCAGAATCGGCAAGGCGTTGTGACGCTGTGCCCAGATGGTCGGCATCAGGGCGGCGACCTCGGGATCGATCTGGCCGGCCTTGGGGCTCATATACGGAATGTTGGCCTGCGAGGCCAGACCCTGGTCCAGCTCTTCTGCCTCCAGTATGCCGAGATCGACCAGCGCCTGACCGAAGTAGCCGCCCTGCAGGCGCTGGTGCTCCAGTGCCCGCTCAATTTCGGCTTCGCTGATACGGCCCAGCTCCAGCAGGACTTCGCCGAGGTGCTTCTTGCTGTCAGACTCGCTCATGAACGCGGCCGGTCAGCGGCGTAACCAGGGTTTGATCAGGCTGAAGGCCTGCAGCGGCCCCAGCGGATTAAGCAGCAGGCGTCGTCGCTCCTGCTCCCGTGCGTCGATCAGGCTGAGCATGGGCGCCAGTTCCTTGACCCGCTGCTCGATGCCCTGCCAGCGTTGCCAGAAGGTCTCATCGTCCGGCGCCGAGCTGTCCACGGTCAGTTCAAGCAGCAGCCGATAGGCATCGCGAACCACGGGATTGAGATCCGGCTCGTTGTCGAGTTCATCATCCGAAAACCGGGTATGACGCAGTCCGCGGTCGAGGAACTTGCTGGCGTAGGCCTCGATTCTCTCCTTAGGTGCCAGCGCCGGCGGCAGGTTCAGCTCTCGCGCCATGCGCGAAAGCTCGGCCACCGGCTGGTCCATCAGCTGGTCATAGTCGACGACGCACAGCCGGTAGGGTCGGGTGCGACCCAGGTAGGGCACGATGCTGACCAGCCATTCCAGGTCACTGACCGCCTGGTGTCCCCGCCGGGGGTCGAGACGGGCGCGAGAGCGGGCGACGCTGAGCGGGTTGCGCAAGGCAATAACGAAGCTGGGCTCGATGTTCAGCGAGTCCAGTACGGGCTCCCAGAACGGCAGGATGCGCAAGGTGCGACCGTACTTGAAACCCCAGATCGGTGCCTCCGGGAACTTCCGCCTTATGATCTGCCGGGCCTTGTCCTGCAGTTCGGACATGGCTTGTCCCTGCAGTTCGCCGGCTTCGATCAGGCGCACGCTGTCGGCACGAATGCCGATGCGCTTGCGCACCGCCTTGCTCAGTTCCAGCAGTTCGGCGTCTTCGAAAAAACCGGTCGGGTTCTTGCGGCTGGCGCGCTTGAAGTCATCGCCCAGCTCCACCCCCAGGGCGGCCAGCGCGCGGGCCACCGTGCTGGTGCCGCTGCGCCCGGCACCGATGACAAAGATCGCCCGCTGTGATTGAGCAGGCTGCGGAGACTGCTGAATTGAAACTGGATTCATGGATGCGTGCTGCTGGATTCTTGGCCGAGGCCCGCCGGTCTGCTGCCGGCTCAGTCATTATTTCCAGTCATGATACCGGGCCGGTCTCTATCATGCGAGTAGAATGCTGTCGATGCGCCTGCTTCTCCATCCTGGCCCGCGCCGCGCGGCTCGCTTGTCGTGACTCATCCGGAGCGCGTTCGTCTGGCCAATCCCTGGTGGCGTCGGTTTCTCAGACGCTGGCGCCAATGGCGCGGCGGACAGGCAGTGAAGGCGCACCTGGTTCAGATCGTCGAAGCTGACGGCCGAAAACTCAAGCGGGTCATCTTTGAAACCGAGCAGGAAGCTGCACGCGTGGCTGGCTGCTTGCGCGAACTCAAGTCCACCAGACGTTTTCCCGGCCTGCTAGACCAGGCCGGCCGGAAACTGGAGGTCGAGTTCGTGGCCGGGCCGGTGGCCAGCCAGCGTCGTCGTGCCGACCATGCCGCCGTGGCCGACTTTTTCGTTGACCTGTATGCAGGCCAAGCCGTGACCGCGGTTGACCCAGCCGGGCTGGCCTTGGCGAAAGCGGTCGATACCGCCCTGGAGAAACTGTGCTCGGCAGCCTGGATCAATGCCGGGGAGGCAGAGCGTCTGGCCGCGTTGGCGCGCGACTGGCAGCCGAGGCAGGTCTGGCTAGGGCATGAGTACATCGATCCGATTGCGCGCAATTTCGTCATTGCCGATCAGCGTGCGCTGGCGATTGATATCGAAGCGCTGTGGCCGAATCAGCCGCTGGGGCTGGGGCTGGCCAAGGCTGCGCTGCGCTGGCTGAGTATTTCGCCGGACACTGTTTTTGAAAGCGTCCTTCAGCGCAGTGGCAGGGATCTGAAGCGCCAGTACCCTTGGGTTTCGCTATGCTTTACCGCAGTCTACTTTGCCCAGAAGCTGGATCAGAACAAGCCCGGCCATATCCGCATTGAGGCCCTGACCCGAGTGGGCCGGCTGCAAAAACCGTAGCCCAGAATGCAACAAACCCCGCCTTGAGCGGGGTTTGCTGGCTGTTGATTCAGAAAAAATCTGATCAAGCAGCAATCACGTTCGCAGCCTGCGGGCCCTTGGGGCCGTCGGTGACGTCGTAGCTTACCTTGGCGCCTTCGGCCAGGCTCTTGAAGCCGCCGCCGGTGATAGCACTGAAGTGAACAAACACATCAGCGCCGCCGTTGTCCTGAGAAATGAAGCCGAAGCCCTTCGCGTCGTTGAACCACTTTACGGTACCAGTCATGCTGGACATATTTCTTTACCTTTCATTACAAGTTGTTTAATGGCACAAACAAGCACACGCCCACCTGTGCCGGTGGTGCTGCTAAAGAAAAATCAGGGGGCAGAGCTTGAAGGGAATTCGGGAGGAACGACGATCAAATTCAACCACTGCTGTATTCCGCAGCTTTCAACACTATACCCCGACCGGAACCAAAAAGCGAGAATAATTTTCATTTTCAGGTTTTCGATAGCTGAAAAGACTCACCACGAAGGACACGAAGAGCACGAAGGGATTGGTGTTTTTACTTCGTGCTCTTCGTGTCCTTCGTGGTTAAAGCTTTGCTTGTTTCCGGTCGCAGCAGACCTCAGGACTTGCAATTGGGCGCTGCAGGACGCATTTGCATTTATCTGCTAGGCTGGTGCCTTGCATTTTTGACCTTTTCCGACGCTGGATGCCTCAAGTTGGCCGGAGTGGCCAACGATGATCCCTGCAAGCTCGTTCCCGGGCTTGCGCCAGCCACTGATTTCGGCCTGGAGGCCGCCCCTAAATGAAGACATTGTTTGTTCGCAATATCCATCCCGAAACCCGCGAAAGCCAGCTTCGAGAGCTCTTTTCCCGCTGTGGCACCGTCCGCGGCCTGAAGCTTCCGCTGGACATCTTTACCCGTCGCTGCCGCGGTGTGGCCATGATCGACATGGAAGGCCACGAAGCCCGTGCGGCGATGGCAGAACTCGATGGTGCCGAACTCAACGGCCAGTCCATCCAGGTCCGCGAAGAACGCCCGCGCGGCAAAAAACGCGGCGGACGTCGCTAACCTCGAGCCCCGCCAACGGGTATATTGAGCCGGTCCCACGGATGAATGGAGCCGGCCAATGAACATGAGCAAGGTGGTGTTCGGGTTTTTCGTGCTGCTGGCACTGACCCTGAACTTCGGTTTTTTCCTCGGCGAAATCGACAACCCCGACCATCACAACGTCTACGAGCTGTTTGCCGCGCTGGTTGTCGGCCTGATCGCCACGGTCATGAAGCTGGGCGAGCGCTCGCAAATGAGTGCGATGCTGCTGGCATCCAGCCTGGTGGTTGACCTGCACTTGATCGCCGCCGCCCTGGTCTGGGCAGTTGCCGTACACATGACCGAGGCCGGCCTGACCCCGGCGATGATGGCAACGATCGTTTCCCTGTCTGGCGGCGCCCTGCTGGCCAATCTGCTGTCAGTGGTATTGCTGACCATGGAAACGGCCGGCTACAGCCGCTGATGCGCGCACCGGTTCCGGGTGATGCCCACATGGCGCTGTTTTTCCGGCGCATGCGGGCACCGCTGGTGGTCCTGATCACCGCTTACGCCATCGCCACTTTCGGTTTTACCCTGATGCCGGGTGAGGACGACCAGGGCAATCCCTGGCGCTTGAGCCTGTTCGAAGCCTTTTACGTAGTCAGCTACACCGGTTCGACCATCGGTTTCGGCGAAGTCCCCTACGCGTTCTCACCGGCCCAGCGTCTGTGGACCATCGTCAGCATTTATCTGACCGTTGTTGCCTGGCTGTTTTCCATTGGCACGATCATTTCCCTGCTGCAGGATCCCGCCTTTATCCACAGCCGCCGGCGCAGTCGCTTCCGCCGCGCCGTGGCTGGACTGGGCCAGCCCTTTTATCTGGTCTGTGGCTATGGTGATACCGGGCGATTGCTGACCCGCGCCTTGTCCGAGCAGGGCCATGCCGTCGTCGTGCTCGACAACAATGCCGACAAGATCGAAGGCCTGTCGGTGGAGACACCGGCCGCGCCTGTTCCCCATATTCGGGCCGATGCCCGTCGGCCGGACAACCTGGAACTGGCCGGGCTGCGCAGCCGCTGGTGCCTGGGCGTGATGGCCGTTACCGGCGATGACGCGGCCAACCTGAAGATTGCCGTCAGCGCCAAGCTGCTCAACCAGCGCTGCACGGTTTATGCCCGTGCCGATGAGCGCAGCGTCGCCGACAACATGCGCTCGTTCAATACTGATCACGTTGTCAATCCGGTCGAGGAATATGTGCGCCGGATGCGCCTTGCGATCAGGCAGCCGGCGGCTTTCCGGCTCTATCACTGGCTGCAGTCGGGGCCGGATGCGCGTCCGCCGGAAACACGGCGCCCGCCGAAGGGCCGCTGGGTGTTGTGCGGATTCGGTCGCCTGGGCCGGGCGATGCATGCCATGCTGGTCGACCTCGGGCTGGAGGTGACCGTGATCGAGGAAAACACGGACCTGCCGGGCTTGCCGACCGGAGCGGTGCGGGGCCGGGGCACCGGTGCCGACAGCTTGACCGCCGCGGGCGTTGAATCCGCCGTCGGCGTTTTGGCTACCACTCGCGATGACGTCGATAACCTGTCGATCCTGATCACCGCGCGTGAGCTCAATCCCGACCTGTTCCAGGGCGTGCTGGAGAATGGCCTGTCCAGCCACGAGCTGTTTCGGGCCGCCGAACCCGATTTGATCGCCCAACCCAGTACCACCATTGCCGGCAGCATCCTGGCGCGGATTGCTTCGCCACTGTTTGCCAGCTTTATCGAGCAGCTCCAGGCCCAGCCCGATGCCACCAGCGATGAGCTGGTCGAGCGCCTGATCGAGCTCGCCGGACCACGGCCACCAGAGCTGATGACAGTAAGAATCAGCGAGAAGCGCGCGCCAGCCCTGGCCCGATTGCTGCAGGAAGGTGTGCCCGTCAGCCTGGATGCACTGCTTCGCCGCAGCCCGAGCGGGCCTCGACGGGAGGCCGTGGAAACCCTGCTGCTTCGGCGCGACAATCGCGACATGCTGCTGCCGGCTGCTGACACGGAGCTGGCGCTGGGGGACCGGTTGTTGCTGGCCGGCCGGGCCGGCTGTGGCCGCCGCCTGCGCGGACTGCTGGAGAACGACAATCGCCTGGCACGGGCGTTGAC
>SKQI01000058.1 GCA_007119095.1 Wenzhouxiangella sp.
GCAATCTCGCGGTAGACCGCGTTGCGGTCGCTATTCTCGTCGGACACGATGCGCTCCAGATTGCGCCGATCGGCCAGACCGACTGCAGAACGGTCACGTATTTCCACCAGGCCGTTGTTGGTCAGCCCAATGGCACCGGCATCGAACCAGACCGACAAATGCTCGCGATGACGCTCGGACATACGCTGCTTGATGGCCTGCACCTGGGGCGTGTCGATATTGATATTCGGGCTCTGGGCATAGGCACTGGCAATCAACAGACCGGACCAGTGGAACCCGCCGGTGGCCGGCGGCGGTGGAGCTTCACTTCGCCGGTCGTTCTCACCCAGCACGTCCTGGATAAAGCGATCGGCAGCGCGCTCGGCGGCCGCTTCCGGAAAATACACGTTGATGGTGACACAGGCAGCCAGCGTCATCACCAGGGTGATGGCCAGCAGTGAATACAGACGTTGCATGGTCTTGAACCTCCAGTTTGGCCATGAGAACTATCATCGGTGAGCAGGTTTGCCGACGACAGTGACTACTCGACAGGATCCAACGATACGCTTGAACACAGGCTGAACATTGTAATCTCAAACCGCCTGCAGGGCCTGGGACAGGGTGCGAAATCCGCGTGCCGTGATCCGGGCCTTGACACCTTTGAGATTGCCTTCGGGCACCAGCGCCTGATCGAACCCCTGGCCCGCGGCCTCGCGCAGGCGCTCATCGCCGTTATACACTGGCCGCAATTCACCGGCCAGGCCAATTTCACCGAACGCAACCAGCCCTTTGGGCAAAGCCTGCTCTCGGAGCGAAGATTTGAGCGCCAGGGCAATGGCCAGGTCGCTGGCCGTTTCGTTGACCCGAATACCGCCGGCCACGTTGACGAAGACATCCTGATCGCCAATCTGAATGCCGGCATGCCGGTTCATCACCGCCAGCAGCATCCCCAGCCGGTTCTGATCAATGCCTACAGCCACACGACGTGGATTGGACAAGGTTGATGGCGCTACCAGGGCCTGAACTTCAACCATCATGGGCCGAGTTCCCTCGCGGGTGACCAGCACGCAGCTACCCGGGGCCGGCTCGGACTGCCCGGAGAGAAAAATCGCCGACGGGTTGCCGACCGCCTTCAGGCCCTTGTCGGTCATTGCAAACACCCCCAACTCGTTGGCCGCACCGAAGCGATTCTTGACCGCCCGAACCAGGCGGAAGCGGCTACCTGAATCCGACTCGAAGTAGAGCACCGCGTCGACCATGTGTTCCAGCACGCGCGGGCCGGCCAGTGCGCCTTCCTTGGTGACATGCCCAACCAACACCACTGCACATCCGCTTTGCTTGGCAAACTGTACCAGCCGGGCCGCGCACTCGCGTACCTGGGCCACCGCGCCCGGTGCGGACTGCAAGGCTTCTGTCCAAAGGGTCTGAATGGAGTCGACCACCATAAAGGCCGGGCGCCGCGCCGCCGCTGTCGCCAGTACGGTTTCCAGGTTGGTTTCGGTCAGGCACTCCAGCCTGGCCGGGTCAAGATCCAGCCGCCGCGCTCGCATCGCTACCTGAGCCGCCGACTCCTCACCGGTGACATACAGGCTGGCATGACTGGATGCCAGGTGCGCCTGGGCCTGCAGCAGCAGGGTGGACTTGCCAATACCGGGGTCACCGCCGAGCAGAACGACCGAGCCCGGCACCAGCCCGCCGCCCAGGACACGATCCAGTTCGGTCAGCCCCGACGACAGGCGCTTGATGCTGTCGTCGCCCTGGACGTCGGCCAGACAAACCACCTCGGCAGACGCGGTCCCCGTCCAGTTGCCGCGACCTTTCGGACCCTTGGCCGAAGAAGGGGCGGCAACGGATTCTTCAAGCGAATTCCAGGCTCCGCAGTCCGGGCATTGACCTGACCACTTGGGAAAGCTGGCGCCGCACTCCCGACAGGCGTAAAGCGTTTTTGTCTTGGCCATGGGCACTATTGTGGCAGAGCCGACCGCGCATTGGGCAGCTCAGGCTGGGACACGGATAAAGCTGACCATCCGGGCATTTTTTCGTTATCGTTGGCACTACGCCAGCCGACCGATACCAATGACCCGCGACGAACAGCCACTGATCGGAGAGTCCCAGTCTTTTCTGGAGGTGCTTGACGAGGTATCCCGGGTTGCCCCGCTGGATCGACCCGTGCTGGTGGTGGGAGAACGCGGCACCGGCAAGGAATTGATTGCCGAACGCCTGCACTTTCTGTCCGGCCGTTGGGACCGGCCGCTAGTCAAGCTCAACTGTGGGGCAATCAGCGAGAGCCTGCTGGAGTCAGAACTGTTCGGCCATGAAGCCGGCGCCTTTACCGACGCCTCGCGTTCACGCAAGGGCCGTTTTGAACTGGCCGACGGTGGCTCACTTTTTCTCGATGAACTCGCCACAACATCCATGAACATCCAGGAAAAATTGCTGCGGGTCATCGAATATGGACAGTACGAACGCCTGGGTTCTTCAACTACTCGTGCGGTCGATGTCCGCCTGATCGGTGCCACCAATGTCGATCTACCCGGACTGGCCGATGCCGGCAAATTCAGGGCCGACCTGCTGGACCGGCTGGCTTTCGACGTCATTACGCTGCCACCGCTGCGCCAGCGACGGGAGGACATTCTGCCGCTGGCCGATCACTTCGCAATGCGCATGACCCGAGAGCTCGGGCGCGAATTATTCGCGGGGTTTTCCACCAATGCTCGAAATCTACTGCTGAACCATCCATGGCCCGGCAACATCCGGCAGCTGAAGAACGTGGTCGAGCGAGCCATCTATCGTCATGAAGATCCCGACCAGCCCGTCAGCGGCATCCAGTTCGATCCGTTCGAATCGCCGTGGCGCCCGCTGTCAGATCACACTCAAAGTCAGACTCTGATCGGGGCTGACAATCAAACGCTGCCAGATGATCTCCGCGCCCATCTGGACGATTGCGAAAAACAGCTGGTCATGCGCGCACTGGCCGAGCATCACGGCAATCAGCGGGAGGCGGCCGAACGGCTGGGCCTGAGCTACGATCAGTTGCGCGGCATCATCAAGAAACACAAGATCAAGGCAAGGCGTTGATCAGTTCGCCGAGGCTGACGTTTCCACTCGATTTCGTCCATTGCGCTTGGCTTCATACAAAGCTTGATCAGCACGCTTGAGCAAGCCAAGAAAGTCCTGCTCGTCCGGATGTGATACCGCCAACCCGATACTGACCGTCAGCTGAATTTGCTGGTCGGCGGTTGTCAAAGGTGATGACTCAAGCTGCCGGCAAAGCTTCTCGGCAACGGCCCTGGCATCCCTTTCGGCCACACCCTGAAGAAGCACGGCAAACTCCTCTCCGCCCATGCGGCCGACAAGATCCTCGTCACGCAGACTTGCCCTGCACGTCTTGGCAAACCAGCGCAGGGCCTCGTCTCCGACGAGATGTCCATGATTGTCGTTGATCGATTTGAAGTGGTCCAGATCAAGCACCAGCAAAGCAGCCTGCTTGTCGAGCTGCAAGGCCTCGCGATGAAGGGCTCTGGCCTTCTGCAGAAACAGTCGACGGCTGCTCAAACCGGTGAGAGAGTCGGTATTGGCCAGATCAGCCAGCTCTTGTTCAGCGCGGATCGCGCGAATGGCTGCACCAATGGTTGCCGCCGCGATCCCCAGCGCGTTGATCTCCGCTTCAGTCCAACGTCTTTCCTGGCAGCAGTCGTCGAAACCAATCTGCCCCCAGAACTCGCCGTCAATGACTATCGGCACGACAACGATAGCGAGAATACTTTGAGCCTGCAGCAAGCTCCTTTCCGGCTCCGGCAAGTCAGCAACGATTCCATGCACCGGCTGACCTCGCTCCAGAATGGCCCTGAAATTCGGGATGACGGTATCGTAGGCCATATCCTGCATGGCCGGATTGTCGAGCTGAGGTTCAACTCGCGGTGCACACCATTCGTGGCGTTGGCTGCTCAATAATCGACCGCTCGCGCTATCGCGATGGTTTTCAAACACGTAGACACGATCAGCCTGGACGGCTTCGCCAAGCTCTGCCAGCGCTCGTTCCATGGCGACCTGCTTGTTGCGGCTGTTGAACAACAGCCTGGTAGCCCGGGCCAGCGCTGCAAGAATTGCTTCGCGCGAGTCTCGCTCGCTGTCAGCCCGGCGTTTCCCCCTGCGCTCGGCCTGCGCCAGGACCCGGCCGAGACGGCGCTGGTTCTGAAACTGCAGCGCCAGCATGGCCACGAGCAAACCGATGACGGTTAGCGGCCAAATCAGACTGACCAGATCTGAATTCATGTCGTTGACCTCAAGACTTGGTCTGCCGCGAAGCAGACCGCTGATCGCCACCACTGCGCGTAGGCACCAGCCAGAACACCGCGGCAACCAGCAGCAACACCAATCCCAAAATCAGGCCCATCCAAATGTGTGAACCGACCCCGGGGATCAGCACCGATAGCGAAGGGCGCCGCGGATGGTGATAAACGGTTATCCGAGCACCTTCGGCATACTGTTCCCTGGCGACCGCCATTTTTTTCTCATCCAACCCCGCAAAGCCCTTGGCAAAGCGCAATCGATCCGATGTGTAGACCCTTCCTTCCACGCTGTAAGTATAGTCGACGGTCAGATGCCACCCGTCCCCCGACCTGCCCATGCCGATAGGTCGATAAGCAAGCGACTGCACGGTTCCCTCGACGGATGGCCAGTTCTCGCTATCGCTACCCATCCACAGCAGGAACAACCGATCACTCATCAGGATCAGTCCCAGCATCAACACGAAAACCGACGCAACGCGACGAGCCCACTTTTGCACTGGTCTTTCCAGATCATCACCCCCGTGTCAAAAGATGCGTTAGATTGCTTGTCCAATCGTTTAGGACTCTGTAAAGCAACGCTGTTGTTGAACCCTGTGCGGCTTCCCCATGATACGTAATGTGAATCTGGTTTTTTGGCGCAAGTGCCATTAAAATCCCGGCTTCTTTCACGGGTTTGCGGGAATTCACCATGAATACCAGTCTGAAGGCGGCGAAGCGGTGCGCATTGATGCTTACGCTGGCCCTGGTTGCCACCGGTTGTGCCATCTCCCGGCATGTCGTGCCAGTAGAGTCAAACGCACAGGTTGAGAAAATCTACGTCCTCCACAACGAGCGGGTGCACATGGAAGGCATCAACCCCGCCCTGGTGGAGATATTCCAGTCTCTCGGTTTTGAATCTGAGCTGTACTACGGCGACCGCCCGGCCGGGGCGCTGCATACCTTCACCTTTACTGCCAACTGGACTTGGGACATGGCCATGTACCTGACCTATTTCCGAGGCACCTTGCTGGAAGACGGGCGCGTGATCGGCGAAGTCGAATATGATGCCCGCTCGGGCGGCAGCAACATGTCCAAATTTGGCAGCACCGAATCAAAGATCGAACCCCTGATCGCCGAAATGCTGGAGCGAGTTCGCTAGCCCGGGTCTTTCTCTTCAAGCGCCTCTTCCAGCGCTCGCTCCATCCTCTCCACGCGCTCGCGCGCATCCTCCCCGACCGCGCGAGCATCGTCCAGCGCCCGCTGTTGGGCTCGCAAGACGTGATCCGGCTCTTTGGCAGACTCTGAGCCACTGCCCCCGCAAGCGACCAGAGCCAGGCTCAAAATCACGACCACCCATCGACTATTCATCCTTCAAGCTCCTCAATAAATCACCATCGCCAAGCCAATCGCAGCCAGCGTCGCCAATACCGGCACCGCCACCGTCACCACAAATATATCGCGGTAGGCTTCGGCATGACGCAGCCCCATGATGGTAAGCATGGCGATGACCGCACCACTGTGTGGCAGCGAATCCAGTCCCCCTGAGGCAATGGCCGCGACGCGATGCAGCGCTTCCGGTGCGACCCCTTGGGCAATGTAGGTTTCGGCAAAGGTCTGCATGAAGATCTGCAGCCCGCCCGAGGCAGAGCCGACAATGCCCGAGACCACGCTGATCGACAGGGAAGCCGACAGCAGCGGCGGCAGTTCCAGGGCCATGACCGCCTGGGCGAAACCGGAAAAACCGCTGGTTTGGGTCACCACGCCACCAAAGCCAATCACCGCGGCGGTATTGAGCAGCGGCATGATGGCATCGTTGGCACCACTCCCCAGTGCTTCCATGAAGCGGCGACGCAGCCGGGCGAACAGCCCGCCGCAGGCCAGCGCCCCCAGCAACAGGGCGAAGCTGGGCCAGACGATTGGCTGGCTGTTGGCGAAGGCCACCAGGCCGCCGATCACCGGCGTATCAGCATCGGCCAATCCGGCGGCGGTCAGCAGTCGCGGCAGCAGGATGGTGCCAAGGACAACGATCAGCGGCACCAGGGCCGGACGCCAGTCAGGAATGTCCCTGGCATCCGGGCTCATCTTTTCCATCGCCACATCCTGCTGGTTGGACTGATAGCCTTCCCCGCGGGCGCGGGCCAGGCGCCATTGGCGCTCGAGGTAGTACAGACCTCCGCCCAGCATCACGGCAGCAGCCAACAGCCCGACGATGGCCCCGGCGAACAAATCGGTTCCCAGTGCCGAGGCTGCGATCACGTTATGCACTGACGGTGTGCCGGGCAAGGCTGTCATCGTGAAGGTACCTGCGCCCAGGGCAGCGGCCCCGCAGAACAAGCGCTTGGGCAGATCAGCCTCGCGCATCAGGGCAATACCCAGCGGATACATCGTGAAAATGACCACGAACACGACCACGCCGCCATAGGTCAGCA
>SKQI01000171.1 GCA_007119095.1 Wenzhouxiangella sp.
TGCACTTCAACTCCTCGACGAGCCAACGACCGCATGACCGTGTAGGACGAACGGCACCAGCCGTACGTCACAAAAGCATCAGGAAGCTTTTTCATGGTGGGCTCAGACGGCCCTATCAAGCATGGATTTCAGGCCACTATTGACCGGCAACTGCCACACCAGTTTGCACCAGTCATGGTTGCCTTCGATCAGGCCAGGGCCTTCTGACATTATCGCCACGTCCCAGCCAATGGAACGGTTTTGGGGATGCAGTCGGCTGGCTTTCTCGATCATTTCAAGGGTTTCCCGCCAGAACGGGACCTGGAAGCCTTCTATCGAAACTCCGGTTACCGGATGGACGGTTTCCGGTTTCCGGGTAATGTCGGAATAGACGCCGGGCCCGTTGATGAGGCCGGTTTGTTCGTCAATGGGGGCGGCCAGGTTGCCGGCAGCGAGATTGTCGACCGCACAGTTGACTGAGATACGCAGGCGACAGCCAAGGACTCGGTAAGCGCCCTTTCCGTCGATCAGGGTAAAAATGCGCACCGTGTTGACACCGGATGGCGACAAGGCCTGCAGATCCGGGTGCTGCTGGATGAAACTTTCCACCATGTCGTAGCCGTTATCGGCCATCCAGCGTGTCAGATTCAGCACCTTCAGTTCGGATGTCGTCATGATCCGCACACTGGTGCCGCAATTGCCGGTGGCATCCTTGAACACCAGCTTTTCGTGCCCGGCCAGGATGCGATCAACCAACGTAGGATCCTGGCGCAAATCTTGCAGACTCCAAAGGTCATGCCTGCAGAACTCCCGATACGCCCGGTGAAACGCGCGCTTGTCGTTGAGAATCTCGCGCTGCTCCTGAGGGTTGGCTTTGCGCTGGAATTCGTACATCGTTCCGGTACCAGCCCAGGTCGACTTCACCTCAGGCGACAAGGACACAAAGCCAAACTGGTACCACTCCAGCGGTGAGATGTTGTAGCGGAGTGAATCGCGCAGGAAAGCGACTGTCTGGCGGAGTCGACTCATCCCATGCTGCTTTTGCACATGCCCCATGAAGCGCTGCAACTGGGCCCAGTTCATGTGGCGGAGGTAGTAGCCCAGGTAAACCAGGCGGCGAAACTGCCTCATGCGGCCTTTTCCATCTCACGAACGACCTCGTCCACCCCGACGAACTCGACCTCGGGCCAGCGCTCCGTGATGTGCTCCAGCAAGCTTCTCAGGGCATTCAAGCCATGCTCACGATTGGTTTCATCCAGGTGGCCGCCGAAGTTCACCCGGTGTGAGCTGATAATGGCCGGCTTGCACCAGCGGAAAGCAGCGGCGACCTGCTGCATAGCGCGGTCGACCGGGTCGAAACCCATGGCTTTGCCTGGCTCGAACACCACGTTGCGCACCACGGTGAGATGTCTCTGGCCGGCTTGTCGGCCGCTGCGATTTACCTCTCGCCGGCGGCTGCCATCACCCATGGGGCGCGCGCAGCGCAATGGTTTGTCGATGGAAAGTGTGCCGGCCACTTCGACGTCAGAATACAAGGAAGGGTGTAGCTGCTGCGCCGGCGGCGTAAAAGTTGTCGAGCGCATACCCCAGACCTTTTCGAACTGCTCGAACGCATCTGCCAGTATGTCTCGGTGGCGCGACAATGACGCCGAATCGTGCAAACCGAAGGCATGGGTGAATCCCACGCCCGGAAAAGCCGGATCACCGCCAATGGCCGCCAAACTGTCATTTTCGAGACTGGCCCGAAGATCAGGCGCGTCTGCGCGGAGCTTGTGCTCGAACAGCTCCACATTCAGATGTTCGCGCCCATGGCACTGCGGCTGAATCAGACCCCGCGCGCGCCCTTCCTGCCACAGAGCCCAGGCCCCCGCGTAGGCTTCAGGCTGTTCGGCAGCCAAACGGGCAAAAGTCTCCGTGACGGCCTCCGGATAGTAGTGGTCGCCATCATCACGAATGCGGGCAAAGTCCGGATTGGCAGACAAGGCATAGGCGGTGAACTTCGCCGGTTTTCCCCGGCCGTCGCGGACCGAGTCCAACACGTCAAACAGGGCTTCAAGATCCTGCCGGGTCTCAAGTGCGTCATAGCGGTCCATCTGCGATGACAGGTTCAGCCCGGCATCAATCATTCCCTGCCGAGCAGACGGAGAGGCGACACGGACGTTGGCGTAATCATCCACGGCAAAGGCGACCAGCTTGCGGGGAGTCCGCCAGCCGCGGAGATTTTTTGCCTGGTCGGCCAGGTAGGCTTTCATGAAACGCCAGTAGCTCACTCGGCAGTCTCGCTCACGGCAGCACCGATGTTCTCACGCTCAGAATGATCCTGTACCGGCAGGCAAACCAGTACCTTGCCATCTAGCACCCGAGCCGGAAAAGTTCGCACCGCGGTTTTCGCCGGCGGGCACTTGGGCGACCCATCCCGAATATCGAACCGTGCGCCGTGCAGCGGGCAGACAATCTCGCAACCGGTCAACTCACCTTTAGACAGCCGCGCCCCGCGATGGCTGCAACGATCTTCCATGGCGTGCAGAGCGCCATCAACGCTGAACACGACCAAGCGAACCCCGTCAATGTCCCGCGCAAACGGCCGTCCGTCAGGAATTTCATCCAGGCCTGCAAACTCAGTCCACGCTGTCGCCTGAGTGGATGCATGCTTGCTGCCGTTCGTCGGGCTGCCGGTCGCCACCGCGGCAGGCGAAGGGGAGACATGCAGAGGAACTTCGGGGCGGCTAAGCTTCGCGCCAGGCTTTACGCCCGGCAAGGGATACAGTGCTGGAATATCAAACGGACGCTTGAGCAGTTTGTGTCGTATGACCAGACGCGCCGCCTCGACCGCTTCGCGCCAGCGCCGCAGGTAGACCGACAGGCTGCGAGGGCTGAGGTTGCGGCGCAGCGGCAGATGATCCAGTTCGTAGGCGTCAACCAGAGTAAAGAACAGCTTGACCGCGCCCAGCGCCTGCGGGTCAGGCAGAATGATCTTCAGCCGCTTCGATGGCGTCCAGGCAGAAAACATGCGAATGGTAGAACAGTCGTTGATCACTCGGGGCGGCACTTCGATGATGGCTACGCCCTCGATATCCGCATCTACCGATTGAATCGTTTGGGTTGCCGGCTCGACCAACCAGCGGTGAGTCTTTTCCGCATCCCGAACGCGGAACATCAACGAAGGCTTCCAGCGCCGGCGGATGATACCCGGCACGGTTGCCAGGAACTTCTCGAAGTATGTCCGGAAGGCCTCGAAATCCGCCAGTTCGCGCGATTCCTCTTGATAAAAGTCGCCCAGCTTGGCGCTGTACTTGCGCGCCATTTCCTCGATTACCTGGGGTCGACGGCCAAAATCGAAGGCGAGCAGATCAAAGCCATCATCCTGACACCAGCTGCTGCCAGGACTCATCACCACACATTCAGTGCTGGCGCCCACTTCGCCGGCGAGCTTGCTGCAGTAGCGCTCAACCAGATCGGGTGATACCGCCGTGTCGTTGAAATGGGCCGTTTCCTGGTGCAGGAAGCAGTGGTTGCTGGCAAAGGGTACGGCATAACGCGCGCCAACCGAAATGGCGAAACGGGCGAACTCCTCGATGTAGTCGGCCTGGGTTCGCAGCGTTGGGAAATGCGTCTTGTAGTCTTCCACGCAGTAAGGAATGGGTGACGCGCTGGAATGACTGCGCAGGGCGAAGTCAGGCCGGCCGTGCCGCCGAATCAAATCCCTCAAAGGTTGGCCGAACAATTTGCAGTCATTGGCATTCAGAATGGTGATACCGCCGCCCTTGATCACGGCGGCCGAATCGACCGCCAGACCGAACTGATACGAACACAGGCAAAAATCCGGGCCCATCTGGTAGGTGCCGCCATGGGGAATCTCGACAAAGCGGGAGAAACCCAGCCCGCGCAGGTCGTCCATCATGCGCGTGGTGCAGACCTTGGGGAGGAGAAAGGTCGTATCGGGTGAAAAGAACTTCTGTAGCGACGGTCCGTGATAGTGGTCCCAGTGCAGATGCGTCAGGTAGACATAGTCGGCCCGGACGAGCTCCAGCAATTCCGGAGAAGGCTCGGGAAAGTTCCACCAGCTACGCCAGTAACAAGAGCCGATCAGCCAAGGGTCGGTGACCAGGGTCTTTCCCTCGTGCTCGACCATGAGGCCGGCATGACTGAGAATGGTGAACTTCACGGTGCTTCCTCCTTGATTCAGTCTGGCGCGGTGATGCCGGCGCACGCTGCGGCAGGCGTTTCCTGAAAATAGCTATCAACGAAACGATCGGCGTTGTCCAGACGAAAATGGCCCGCCGCTGTCTCCGCCCTTTCCGCCATGGCCTGCTGGCGGGCCCGATCACTGGCCAGTTCGCGGATGAACTGGCTGATGCGCTCCAGATCATGCGCCTCAAAGCAACGGGCATGGCCAAACTCACGAGCGTAACGCGCCAACTCACTGTCGAGCGCGGCGATATACAGGGCCGGGATACCAAAGCTCATCAGGTTGAAAGCCTTGCTTGGCACACTGCCCCGGCTGACAGAGTCGTGCAGAATCACGACGCCAAGATCGGCAGCGGACAGCGAATACGGGAACATGTCGTCGGGCTGGAATGGCAGGAAATGGACGTTTGACAAGCCCCGTTCGCGCACTATGCGCTCAACCAGGGGCTTGCGTGGTCCGCGACCGATGATCTGGAAAAGAATATCTGACTCGTCTTTCAGGCGCTCTGCCACGTCGATCAAAGCCTCGACATTGTGAGTCAGCCCAATATTGCCGGAGTACTGGACAACAAATTTTCCGGCCAGATTATGCGCTTTCACGAATGGATTATCCGCATTCTCGACCCGCTCGTTCGCTTGAAAGATCGACCAGATGGGATGAACGCACAGCCGGTAGCGATCGACATACTTCGACAGGAGCTCGGCCATCGGCTCCGAGATGGTGAAAATGCGCCATGCGCGCCGAAAGGAACGCCGGTTGAGCCAGGCCCAGGCGCGAAACAAAGGATGGCGCTCCCGCATCCCCTTGATCTTGAACACATCAGGATACACATCCCAAATCACCATACTGAAGCGATGCGGCAAGACCAGGTTCAACAAATAACCCATGGGCGGGACCGACACGAATAGCACTTCATGCCGTCGGTAGCGAGTCATCAACAGCCACCACATCGCGCTCAGCGCCAAAAGGTACGATAGTGCTTTCTTCGAAACTGGCCGCTGATGCCAGCGATTGATTCGACAGATTTCGATATCCGAATCAAGCGGGGCACCCTGAACATGAACCCCGCCAGTCATTAGGGTGACCGAATCGAACCGCCGGTTGAAGGCATTGGCAAAACCGATCGTGAGATAGTTTGCCGCCTGGTTCAAAATGACAAGGCGCCGCTTTGTTCCGTTCGGGCTGTTCACGCTGTCCCGTGCAGCCGTGAAATCGGACGCTGCTCGTCGATCAGTTGCTCGCATATGCCCAGAATCTTGCGCGCGCGCTCCGAGGGACTGTCAAAAGCCGCAAGGCGAGCCGTCCCTGCCAGACGTAGCGCATTGCGCAGGTCATCCTTCTCGATCAGCCTCACGATCTGCTGAGCTGCTGCACGTGCATCGCGCGGCCTGAAGTACAGGGCAGCATTCTCGCAAATACTGCGGGCAAAGCCCAGGTCAGTAGTCAGGATGGGCTTGCCCATTTTCATCGCCTCCGGGTATGACGCGGAAAAACACTCGGCCAGTGTCGGCAGAAACATTGCATCGCACTCCGCATAAAGTGCCGGACAGGCGGGCGGCGGAATGGGGCCAACCAGTCTGACTTGGGCCGGAATCTCGGTACCGATCCGAGCACGGTACTCATTTTCAGTCAGCGTCAGGACGAACTCGACGCGACCCTGGAAAGCAATTGGCAGCGCCTCCAGAATTTCCGGAATAATCTCCAGATTTTTATGCGGATAGTAGCTGCTGACCGTCAAAAACCGTGTTACGGATGATTGCTGCGCTGGCAGTAGTGGCAGCGATTCAGGTGGGATCTCAAACCAGCCGTTGTGGTTGTTCGTAACCGTGTAGACCCGCTCGGTACCCAACAGACGGCGGACTCGCTCGTTGACATCGTCAGTTTGCACAATCAGCGCATCGGCGTCGCGCTTGTACAGTCGGCAGTGAACAGCCTTCTGTGCGGCCAGCCGAATCCTGTCGGCCGCACCCATGTTCTTGACATAGGGAGACTCCGGGTAAATGAACAACGGCCGGTTGAAACCGATCAAATGCGGAGCGCGGCTGCGCCAATAGGCAGGGCCTGCGGTCGTCACAACACAATCCGGCTTGATCGATGACTCAAACCCAGACATCTCTCGCTGGATCCGCGGCAGTTTACGCAAATTGACGATGCCGAAAGACTTCCGATAAAAGTGGAAGTTACTCGGAAAACCTACCGGGTCCAGCACCCCGCCGGCCCCCGGACCAAGAACCACATGATACTCGTGCTGATCATGGTGGCGGCATTCATGGATGAAGGACAAGGCAACCTGAACGGCCCCACCAAATCGCAGTTTTGAAGTATTGATTAAGAGCCGCATAGCAGACGAAGACTACCGACGAAGAGCCCAATGATTATCCAGCACCCAGGAAATTACTTCATCGGTAAACGTGCCAAA
>SKQI01000201.1 GCA_007119095.1 Wenzhouxiangella sp.
GCCCAGATCACGATCGATGTGCCTTCCGGGTGCCAGGCGAAAGCCGGGTAGTTGCCCATATCGCCGGAGGTTTCCTGCTTGTCACGATCAAGCGCCTCGAACAGGGTGCGCTCGATGCCGGAGTCCAGATCACGCACCATCAGGCGCGAGGACAGCTCGGTCGGATTACGGCGGACAAAAGCCAGCTGGTTGCCATCAGGCGACAGGACGGGTCGGATTGCGCCACCGGGGCCACCGGCTACGGTTTCGGTCTGACCATTTTCCAGATTCAGACGGCGAACGGCGAAAATGCCGGTGTTGGCATCCCGGTTGTACTGCCAGACCGAACCTGGCGTGATGTCCTGACTGAAATACAGATACTTGCCGTCCGGCGAAAAAGTCGGCTCGGCAATGTTTTTCTGCGACTGCTGACCGTGCAGGCGTTCGACCAGCTCTACCCCGCCACCGCCGCCGCGGTGATACATCCAGATCGACCCCGCTGGAATGGAACGGCGCGAGACATAGCCCTTGCGCGCGGCGATGTAATCACCGTCCGGCGACCAGGCCGGGTTGTGCAGCAGGTGCTCGCGCTCATCGCTGACCTGGCTTAAGTTATTGCCATCAGCGTCCATGATCCAGATGTTCTCCGCACCGCCGCGATCGGAAATGAAGGCGATATGGCGACCATCCGGGCTGAACCGAGGCTGGAAATTCCAGGCGATGTCATCTGTCAGCGCCTCGGCCTCACCGCCTTCGATGGAAACGCGGTAGATGTCGCCCAGTGTGTGAAAAATCAGGGTCTGGCCATCCGGGCTGACATCGACATCCGCCCAGGTCACCGTCCGCGTGTCAATGCTGATCGTCTGCCAGTCCCCCGGTGGCTCCAGCACTGACCACTCGCCATTGTTGGCGCTTTCATCTTTACCGTTGTCCATTTCCTGTTCTTCATCAGCCAGCGCAGATGCACCGGCAAGAACCAGCCCAAACAATAAAACAAGTACCAAGGAACTTATGTTTTTCATATATTTACACTTTTAATCACGATTTAGCTTGAATACTCAGATTGACCACCAATTATTCGACCAACCAACATAAACCCCAAAACCATCCTCTTCCCTCTTCCGTCTCCCCTCTTACCTTTGTTCCGCCTTCACCGCTCATTCGCCACCCCATGCGGCACATGCCCGGTCGCTACCTCGCGGCTGGCCGTAGAACAATGCATCTGCTGATCATCAAAGAAGATATCGGCACCAAAAGCGCGCAGAAACGGTGCCTTGTCACGGCCACCCAGGAACAAGGCCTCGTCGACGCGAATACCCCAGGCGCGCAGAGTCAGGATCACGCGCTTGTGCGCCGGCGCCGAGCGGGCCGTGATCAAAGCCGTGCGAATCGGATTTTCTTCCAGCGGATAGGCTGACTGGATGCGTTGAATACCTTCGAGTACGCGCTTGAACGGACCGGCCGCCAGGGGGTGTTCTGCCGACCGCTTCTCGCTGTCGGAAAACGCTGCCAGGCCCTGCTCCTTGTAAACCCGCTCAGCCTCGTCGGAGAAGATCACGGCATCGCCGTCAAACGCCAGGCGCAATTGACCGGAGCGATTTTCACGAGTCGCCGACGGCAGAATGGTGGCCGCAGCATAGCCGGCCATCAAAACGCGGCGCACATCGTCATCATTGGCCGAGAGAAACAGCTGGACACCGGCCGGCTCAATGTACTGCGACGGGCTGGCGCCGTTGGTAAACACCGCGCGCTGGACATCCAGCCCGTAGTGTTCGATGGAGTTGAAGATGCGCAAACCGGTATCAGCGCTGTTGCGCGACATCAGGATAACCTCGACTCCTGGATGATCCATTCCGTCACCATTCAAGGCAAGCAGCTTCTGGGCCAGGTTATAGGCCACCCCCGGCTGCAGTACCTCGTTCTCGCGCTCGCGCTGGTAGTCCATGTAGGCCTCCAGACCACCCTCCTCGTAAATCTTGTGACTGGCATCAAGATCGAACAAGGCGCGGGAGGAAATCCCTATCATCAGGGGGCCGAGGCTGGAATCTTGGTTATTCATTTCATTTATAAGGGTCAAGGTTCAAGGCGCAAGGTGCAAGGAAAACCTTGATCCTTGCGCCTTGTTCCTTGCGCCTTGTTCCTGTCCTTCAAGCCAAAAACTGCTCGTTCAATATCCGCTCTTCCAGCGAATGTTCGGGGTCGAACAATAACCGATGGCGAATCGTGTCATGTTGGCGGACTTCTACCCAGGCTATATCACGAAACTCATCATAGTCGGCGGTTACGCTGACCGGACGGCGTTCCGGCTGAAGAATTTCAAAACGCACGACGACCGAGGCCGGCAGAATGGCGCCCTGCCAGCGACGCGGTCGAAACGGGCTGATCGGCGTGAGCACCAGTGCTTCCGTGCCAAGCGGCAGGATGGGACCATGCGCCGACAGGTTGTAGGCAGTGGATCCTGCAGGCGTGGCTACCAAGGCACCATCGGCTACCAGGCGCGCGACGCGCTCCCGGTCGTTGACCAGAATACGCAAGTGCGCTGCCTGGTTGGTCTGGCGCAGCAGCGAGACCTCGTTGATGGCGACCGCTGAAAACCGTCGGCCGTCACGATCACCGGCCTGCAAGTGCAGCGGGTTGAGCTCAACCGTCCGCGCCGCCGAAATCCGTTCGGGCAGATCCTCGATGGCATGCCGATTCATCAAGAAACCAACATCACCCAAACGCATGCCAAAGACCGGAAGTGCAAGGTCTGCGTGTTCATGCAGGATATGCAGCATGAATCCATCGCCACCCAGCACTACCAGTACGTCAGCCTCTCGTGGCGATACACTGCCATAACGGGCCTCGAGCGCCGCCAGGGCCGCCACCGAGCCTTCATGCTCGCTGGCAAGAAACGCCATGGATGGCGTCTCAGCCCGCATGTCTCATCCGGGCGTGCGCTGTCAGGGCCAGGCGCGGCATCAGGAGGTGGCGTTCAGCAATTGCGCCAGGCCCTTGATCGCAACCTGCATCGACGGGTAGTCAGCCGCTCCGGTATTGCGCATTTCCTCCAGCATCATCGCCACCCGGTCGGACTCGGCACGGTAACGGTCGAACCAGATCGAAACCGGATCTGCTTCCGAGCCAGCCTCCGCCATCACCCGCCGGGTCAGCTGGCGGTGGTAGCCGAACAGCTCATCGCGAAGATTGCCGCGGGCGTGCGCATGCCACTGGCGCTCTACCGGCAGGCTCTCTACCTGGCCTCGCAGCCACTTGAGACACAGCCGGTCAAGCAGGTCAAAGTAGATCTTCGCAATCTGCTCGACCGGCAATTCGTGGTTTCGGGCTTCATCAACGATATCAAGCGCAGAGTGCATGTAGCGCAGGCTGGCAGCCCGACGCGCCAGCGCTTCCGGAAAACCGGCCTCTACCAGCTCCTGACTGCGTTCGCGCAAGCGGTCGGCTAGCTCATCTCCCAGCACGGATTCCAGGCATTCGGCATATTCCTCTATGCCGGGCAGGAAGCGCTGGACCTTGCTCGAGATATCAATCCCATAGCCGCCCGGCAGCGCGATCAGACGGCGGGTCATCTGGCGCAGCAAGTTCCACATCTCCAGAACCACCTCGGTCTGGCGAGTAGCCGGGACTTTGTTATCCAGTGCCTCGACCTCGCCCCAGAACTCGCGTGCCTTGAAGATTTCTCGGGCAACCGTGTAGGCCTTGGCCACAGTGGCTGAATTGGCGCCGGTATCTTCGCGGATGCGCATGGCGAAGTGTGCGCCCATCCGGTTGACGATGGAGTTGGTCACCTTGGTGGCGATGATTTCGCGCCACAAGCGATGTTCCTTCATCAGATCGCTGTAGCGCTCGCGCAGCGGCCGGGGGAAGTAATCTTCCAGCTCCCGGGAAAGATAGGGGTCCTCCGGCACGTCGGAGTCCAGCAGCTCCTTGTACAGCGTGATCTTGGCATAGGACAGCAGTAGCGACAGCTCGGGACGGGTCAGGCCCTGGCCGCGAGCGACACGCTCGCGCAGCGCTTCTTCGTCAGGCAACTGCTCCAGATCGCGGTCAATCACGCCCTGGCGTTCCAGCATGGCTATGAAATGCGCCTCTGAACCCAGTCGCGCGCTGGTCAGGTTTTCCATCATGCTCAGGGCCTGGGTCTGCAGATAATTGCTTCGAAGGACCAAAGCGGCGACCTCGTCGGTCATTTCCTTAAGCAGCTGGTTGCGTCCGGTGCTGTCGAGCTGCCCGCGTTCCACGGCCAGGTTGAGCAGGATCTTGATATTGACCTCATGGTCGGAGCAGTCCACACCAGCTGAGTTATCGATGAAATCGGTGTTTAGTCGCCCACCGTTGAGAGCAAACTCGATTCGGCCGAGCTGGGTCAGGCCCAGGTTGCCACCCTCTCCAATCACTCGGCAGCGCAAGTCGCCTCCGTTGACTCGAACAAGGTTGTTGGCCAGGTCACCAACGTCAGCGTTGGATTCCGATCCACCCTTGACATAGGTGCCGATACCGCCATTCCAGAGCAGGTCGACGGGCGCTTTGAGCAGCTCGCGGATCAACTCGTGCGGAGCCAGGCTATCGACTTCAAGGCCTAGCCACTCCTTCACCTGGGGTGACAACGAAATTGATTTGGCCTGGCGTGAATAAACGCCGCCGCCCTCGGAAATCAGCGATTCGTCGTAATCGGACCAGGTCGATCGCGGTAGTCCGAAAAGCCGCTTGCGCTCGGCAAAGCTGGCGGCCGCGTCAGGCGCGGGGTCGAGGAAGATATGCATGTGATTGAAAGCCGCCTTGAGCTGGATGTGCTCCGACAGAAGCATGCCGTTGCCGAACACATCACCGGCCATGTCACCAATACCGACTACACTGAAACCCTGGCTCTGGGTATCCAGCCCCAGCTCGCGGAAATGGCGCTTGACCGACTCCCAGGCACCCTTGGCGGTAATGCCCATCTTCTTGTGGTCATACCCGTTCGAACCGCCCGAGGCGAAGGCGTCGTCCAGCCAAAAGCCATACTCGCTGGAAATGGCGTTGGCAATGTCGGAGAACGTTGCCGTCCCCTTGTCGGCGGCCACGACCAGGTAAGGGTCGTCCTCGTCATCCTTGCGCAACACCTGGCGCGGCGGAATCACGGTTTCGCCGTCAAGATTGTCGGTGATGTCCAGCAGGCCACTGATGAAGCTTCGATAGCAGTAAACGACCTCGGCCATGAGCTTGTCCCGGCCCTCATCCTCCGGCGGCTGCTTGACCACGAATCCACCCTTGGCGCCGACCGGCACGATCATGGTGTTCTTGACACTCTGGGCTCGAATCAGTCCAAGCACTTCGGTGCGAAAATCCTCGCGCCGGTCCGACCAGCGCAGGCCGCCGCGAGCAACCTTGCCGCCGCGCAGATGAATACCTTCTACGCGTGGTGAGTAGACGAAAATCTCACGGAACGGACGCGGTGGCGGCAAATCGGGGACCACCGATGAATCAAGCTTGAAACTCAGGTATTCGCGGAATTCGCCCCGGTCATCCTGCTGATAGACATTGGTGCGCAGCATGGCCCGGATCAAGTCATAGAAAGCACGCAGGATACGATCCTGGTCAGCCGAACTCACACTGTCGATGGCGCGCAGAATTGCGCGTCGAGTGACCATGGTATCTACATCGGCGGGCGGCTTTTCGCGCTGCTTGTAGGTCTCATCCAGCAGCTCACCGAGCACCTCATCCTGATAGTCGGCGGCCAGCTCTCGGCACTGGCTCTCAAGGGCCTTGCGCGCCGCTGAACGCTGACTCTTGCCGGCTTCATCGCGTGCCGGGTCGAAACGCGCTTCGAAGAACTCCACCAGCAGGCGCGCGACCAGCGGCCAGGCTGACAGGGTCTGTTCCATGTAGGACTGGGAGAATGGGATGCCGGTCTGCAACAGGTACTTGCAGCAGGCCCGTAGCATTGCTACCTGGCGCCAATCGAGGTTGGCGCGCAGTACCAGCCGGTTGAAACCATCGTTCTCACAGCGACCGCGCCAGGTCTGCTCAAAGGCCGCCTGAAATTTGTCTCGAATCAGTTCGAGACGCAGATCCTGACCATCGGGCAGGTGCATGTCGAAATCCTGGATCCAGATTCGATGACCCTCGGCCAGCTTCAGTTCATAGGGCCGCTCGGAAACGATGCGCATGCCCAGGTTCTCCAGCATCGGCAGCACGTCGCTAAGCAGAATCGGTGCGCCATGCTTGAACAGCTTGAACCTGGCCTTGCCCTGTCCCTTGTGCCGCGGCTTGTAAAGACTCATCCGCAGGTCTTCGAAATCTCGCAGTCTGGCAACATTGACCACGTCGTAGCTGGCCACGCTCGGCGAAACTTCTTCCATGTAGGAGGCTGGGAAGGCCTTGCCAAAGCGGCGAGCCAGCTCCAGCCCCTGTTCCTCGCCGTGCTCGCGAATCAGCAGCTCCGTGAGCTCATCGTTCCAGGAACGAATCGCCTGTTTGATGCGGTTTTCGATGTCGGCAATGTCGAAATTCGCCGCCTCGCTGCCGCGCGTGCGAACGATCATGTGAACCCTGGCAAGCTTCGATTCGCCGACCTGGACGGCGAAGTCCAGTCGCTCGCCCTTCAGCGCCCGTTTGAGAATGGCCTGGATGCGCTCGCGGTTTTCGGTATTGAAGCGATCGCGCGGAATAAACACCAGGCAGGAAAAGAAGCGGCCAAAGCGCTCCCGACGGACAAAAAGACGCGTTTGACTTCGCTCCTGCAGATCCAGGATGCCGAAGCCAAGATCCAGAAGCTCCTCGCTGGACGCCTGGAACAGCTCGTCTCGCGGCAAGGTTTCCAGGATGTGCATTAAAGCCTTGCCCGCGTGCGACCCCGGACGGAGGCCGGAGTTAGCCAACACCTCCCCGACCTTGCGTCGCACCAACGGCGTGTCCTGGCAGCGTCGAATGTAGGCGTTGGAAGTAAACAGACCGATCAGGCGCTTTTCGCTGATCACACGGCCAGCGTCATCGAAATACAGCACCGAGATGTAGTCCATATAGCCACCGCGATGCACGGTCGACAGGCCATTGGTCTTGGTGATGATGATCGGGTCGGCAATCGACGGCGTTGAGCCGCCACGATTCAGATCCTTGAGATTGCGCACCGGGGCCGCCCGATAGTCCGGATGCATGATGCCCAGGCCACTCTCGGGCAAAGGAGTCAGCGCCCGGCCATCCTTGCCCTCCTCAATGACATATTCTCGATAGCCGAGAAAAGTGAAGTGGTCATTGGCCAACCATTGGAAAAAGTCCCGGGCCTCGGTGATGGCATCCTCGGACATCGCGGCATGCGTTTCAGGCAACTCATCGGCAATTGTCCGGACCTTGTCCAGCATCGACCGCCAATCTTCAACGGCACGCCGCACATCCTTGAGGCCAGCAAGAATTCGCGACTCGATACGAGCCAGGCTTTCCGGATAGGTCTGGCGATCAATCTGAACATGCATCAGCGACTCAGGCAGCTCATCCGAGCCCTCGCCCTCGCAGATTTCGAGGAGATGACCGCCCGGGTCACGCCGCATCCGCATGACCGGATGAATGATGAGATGTGCAGACAAACCCAGCTCCGACAGGGCCAGGACCACGGAATCAACCAGAAACGGCATGTCGTCATTGATGATCTCGATGACGGTATGCGTGCTGACCCAGCCGTGCCGTTCCTGGTCCGGGTTGAAGATCCTCAGCTTGACCTCGCCCGGCATCCGTTGTCGGGCAAATTCGTAGAAGTCTCTGGCCAGCGCAGCGTGATCGATCGGATCGATCTCATCAAGCTCGGCCGCCGGCACCCGCCGCAGCAGCTGCCGGCCGAACTGGATGGCCTGATCGCTGCCCTTGCCTTCGCGTATCTTGTCAGCAACCGCCTGCAAATGACGGGCGCCCGGTTTTTCTTCTAATGTACTCATGACCCTGACCCTGTTAGCCGGACCCCGATCCGGTGTTACCCCAAAGCATTGAAATTCGGGCTGTCAGCGCAGCCCGGTCTCAGTCCTGGCGATGACCATGCGCTGAATTTCGCTGGTTCCTTCGTATATTTCTGTAATTTTTGCGTCACGGAAGTACCGTTCCACCGGCATTTCCTTGCTGTAACCCATACCACCGTGCAGCTGCACGGCCTGGTGGGCAATCCACATGGCAGCCTCAGACGCAAAGAGCTTCGCCATGGACCCGTCAACCGTTATTCGAGCCCCGGTCCGCTCGGACTCCATTTTCGCCCAGGCCGCACGCAAGGTCAGCAATCGAGCCGCCTCCAGCCGTGTTTTCATGTCGGCAATCTTCGCCTGGATCATCTGAAAGGTGCCGATTTCGCGACCAAAGGCCTTCCGCTCGCGCGCATAGGACAGACTGGCGTCGTAGGCAGCCTGCGCAATGCCAACGGCCTGAGCTGCGATGCCGATCCGGCCGGCATCAAGCACGGACATGGCAATCTTGAATCCTTGGCCTTCCTCACCAAGCCGATCTTCGATTGCACACTTGTAGTCAGTCAATTCAATTTCGCAGGTTGCTGACGCTCGAATACCGAGTTTGGGTTCGGTCTTGCCGCGGTGAAAACCCTCTTTTTCGGTATCTATCAGAAAAGCGGTGATCCCCCTCGAACCGGCCTCCGGATCGGTAGACGCGAAAAGCACCAGGTAGCGCGCGTAAGGGCCAGAGGTAATCCACGACTTGCGCGCATTGATGACGTAGTGCGAGCCGTCCTCACTCAGTACGGCCCGCGACTTCATGGTCGAGGCATCTGATCCTGACTGAGGCTCGGTCAAGGCGTAAGCGCCAATTTCCGCGCCGGTAGCAATGGCTCGCACGTACTTCTGCTTTTGCTCTTCACTACCGTACTTGAGAATGCCATTGCAGAACAAAGAGTTGTTGACCGACATGATCGTGCCGTGGGCAGCGTCTGCGGCACAGATTTCGATCATGGCCAAAACGTAGCCGATCGTGTCAAGTCCCGCCCCGCCGTACGCGTCTGAGACCTCGATCCCCATCAGGCCCAGCTCACCCATTTTTCGGATGTTCTCCAGCGGAAACTCGCCAGAGGCATCAAATTCAGCGGCTACGGGGGCGATCTCGGAGCGAGCAAAATCACGCGCCGTATCCTGGATCATTTGTTGTTCTTCTGTCAGTCTGAAATGCATAGTCGCAGGTCGTCCTTCTTTGGCCGAGTCAGTCGGAGGGGGTGAATGAAAACGTTTGCCGAATACCCCGAATTATACCTTTGGGCCATGAAGATTTGCCCTCAGCCGGCCGAGCCAGGCTTCCGAAAACCTTAGGAAACGGCTTTTTTTGAGAATAATGTCACAAAAACCCATTCTGACCCTTGACTCGCCTCGCGCGCGCACTAAAATTGAAAGTCCGGACCGGGGTTCCCCCCTTCCCCATCCGGACAGTGGCCGAGGTTCCCCCCTTGCCTCGGCCACACCTAACACCGAAATCGGCCGGATCAGTTGATCCGGCCGATTTTTTTAGGATGAGAGGCTGACAAATCATCAACCCGCGCTTATAATGCGCGGCTGGACGGCAAAGCCCTCCAAAAAACACCTTGCCCAGGTGGCGGAATTGGTAGACGCGCTAGCTTCAGGTGCTAGTATTCGAAAGGATGTGGGAGTTCGAGTCTCCCCCTGGGCACCACTACTTCCCCTAAGCTCTCAATCTGGTGCACCTGAAGCGCCATAGACAATATGCGCAGCGGGAGCGGTAGGCAGCGCCAGCTGCCGTGAGCGTACGCGAAGCCACCCCACCGGCTAGTATTCGAAAGCCGGAATATCGCTTCTTGCCTGCGGCCAACCGCAATATCCCTCCAGTCTGTGCTGGGCCGGGCTACGGGTTCCTTTTCCCGCCATTTCCAATCTGGTGCCGAGGAGAGGACTCGAACCTCCACGCCTAAAAGACACCAGGACCTAAACCTGGCGCGTCTACCAATTCCGCCACCTCGGCACGGACTGAGAAGTTTATCAGCTACAATCGTTCGCATGTGCGGTCGTGGCGGCCTGGATTACGATTGGTCCAGGCTCTGGAATTATTTCAATCTGACTGGCGAGCCACCGGACGGCGGCCTGCGCATTCTCAACCTTGCCCCCTCCTACAAGACCCGTGAAGGCGTCCACTGGAACCGCGTTCCAGTGATCGTCTCTGAAAACGATCAACGTCTGCCCCGCGGCATGATTTGGCCGCTGATTCCGCGCTGGCTGAAAGGTGAGCTACCGAAATTCTCGACCGCCAACTGTCGCTCGGAAGCTCATCGGAGCTTTACCGATACCGTCGCTGGCAAACCCACCTTCCGCGAAGCCTGGAAACGTGACCGGCGCTGTCTTGTGCCATTTTCCTGGTTTTATGAGTGGGATCAGCGCAGCCAGCCGAAACAGCCTTGGCGCATCCTGCCCAGCCAGCGCCCATTCCTGGTGATGGCCGGATTGTGGGAGCCTTCTTCCTCGGCAGATGGCGATCCGCTGCAATCCTTTACCATTGTCACCACCGGCCCGAACAAGTTGCTCACCGACATCGGCCACCACCGCTCCCCGGTCATGCTCGCCGAGTCCGACTGGGATATTTGGCTCAATGGCAACAAGACCGATGCAGAGGCCCTGATCCAGCCGCCCCCGGATGACTGGATGACAGCTCACCGGGTAACCCGCCAGGTGAACAATCCTGGCTTTCAGGGAGAAGCGCTATTGGAGGAGGAGCGGGAAGTGGGGAAGAAGGACGGAGGGCAAGAGGGAAAAGCACACTGATAAGCCCGCCCTCTGCCCATTCGAATCACCAAATTCCCGGCACTAGCCACCAGGACTGCTTTTTGTACGCTGCCCACTCCGGATAGCGACTCATGCTGGCCTCCTTATGAATCATGTTGACCGCAAACACGCCCAGCCAGACCCAGGCCAGAACCACAACCGGCAGCCAGTGCCAGACCATCAGGGCGAAGCTGCCGTAGATCATCATTTCACCCAGATAATTGGGGTGGCGAATGTAACGATGCAGGCCGTCGGTAATCAGACCGCGCCGCAGACGCAGGGTGTAATATTTTTGTGCATCAGCGGCGATCATGATCACCGAACCGATCAGGCACAAACTGATGCACAAGGCAAACCAGGCCGGCTCAGGTAGCGGGTAGACGGGATTCGAGTAGCCGGAAATCAGCAGCCAGCCAAACACCCAGTACCACCCCAGCACACCGAGAAAGGCATTGATGCCTCCGGCGATGGTTATCCGCGTCTGCCAGCCTGGATCAGGGAAACAGATATCCTTGATCAACCAGGCCACGCCGTAGCTGCCGTGCATGGCCAGGTAAACCCAGGCCGCCGCGCTGTCGTTACCGTAGTACCAGATCAGGAAACCGAGAAAGAAAAAGGTGCCGGCTTTCTGAAAGTTGATGACCCAGGCGAACTTCCATGGTCGCGGCCCACCGAAAGCGTCTTCGACCAGCCAGGTGGTCAGACGACGCAAAAACGCCGCCCAGAGGGGCGGCGTCTTGCGTTTGACAGAAGTGTCTGTCAAGACAGGTACCAGTTCTGAACAGGCTCGCGCTTAGTCTTCTATCAAAAGTCCGCGCCGTTCCAGAAGGGCCTCGATGCCTGGCACGCGGCCAGCGAAATCCTGATAAAGCTCCATGGCATCCTTGCTGCCACCTCTGGACAGAATGGTGTCACGGAAGTGCTGACCGGTTTCGCGATCCAGCCCCCCGTTTTCGCGGATCCAGAGCACGCTATCTGCATCCAGCACTTCGCTCCAGAAATAGGAATAATAGCCAGCCGAATAGCCGCCCATACTGTGCGAGAAGTAGGGAATGCGATAGCGCGGCGGCACCGGCGGAAAGTCCATGCCCGACTCGGCCAGCACACGAGCTTCGAAGTCCATGATCTCTTTGGCTGGCGGCACATCATCCGGCCCCAGTCGATGAAGTTCCATATCGATGACTGACGCTGCCAGATATTCGGTGGTGCGGAAACCTTCGTTGAACGTGGCTGCCTCCATTACCCGCTCCAGCAGCTCTTCGGGAATCTGCTCGCCTGTTTCATAGTGGCGGGCATAGTTCTGCAGCACTTCCGGCCACGAGGCCCACATTTCATAAACCTGCGAGGGGTATTCAACGAAGTCACGCGGCACGGCTGTGGCCGCGAAGCTCGGGTACTGGACGTCCGAGAACAGCCCGTGGATAACGTGACCAAACTCATGGAACAAGGTGGTGACCTCATCCCAGGTCATCAGTGTGGGCTCGCCTTCGGGCGGCTTGGTGATATTGAGGTGGTTGCCGGTCACCGGGTAGCCGCCCAGCAGGCCTGAGTGAATGCGATAGGAGTTCATCCAGGCACCGCCGCGCTTGTTCGAGCGCGAATACAGGTCGGTCAGCATCAGGCCGATCGGCGTGCCGTCTTCCTCGAAAGCTTCCCAGACGCGCACATCGGGATGATAAACCGGCAGATCTTCACGCTCGACAAAGGTTACGCCAAACAGCTTTTCGGCCGAGTAGAAAACGCCATTCACAAGGACGCTTTCCAACTCGAAGTAAGGGCGGACTTCGGCGTCGTCGAAATCGTAGCGACGCTCGCGCAGTTTCTCGGTGTAGTAAGCCCAGTCCCAGGAAGCCAGCTCGAACGGCTCGTCTTCCAGCTCGTTGATCAGCGCTTGCAGGTCCTCGCCTTCGAGCCGGGCATTGGCCACGGCGATCGGCCCGACTTGAGCGTGCAGGTCAACAACGGTCTGAACGTCACCTGCCGTCTGGCGCTCAAGAATATAGTCGGCGTGAGTGTCGTAACCCAGCAGCTGGGCACGACGGGCACGCAGTTCAACGATGCGCGAAACCGTAGCGGTTGTATCGTGCTCGTTACCGCGACTGCCGCGATCCAGCGAAGCGCGGTGAACGCGCTCGCGTGATTCGCGATTTTCCAGCGAGGAAAGCGGCGGCTGACCGCTGGTGTTGAGCAGGGTGATTACGTAATTACCCTCTTCCAGTCCGCGGTCTGCAGCCTCCGAGGCGGCAGCCTGGATACGGGAATCGCTCAGACCAGCCAGCGCATCGCGATTATCAAAGACCACGGCCGAGGCATTGACCTCGGCAAGCACCTTCTGACTGAACTCGGTGCCCAGCTGGGCTAGCTCGGTATTGATCTCCCGAAGGATCTCCTTGTCCTCATCGCTCAGGCGCGCACCGGCACGGACGAATCGGGTGTGGTAATCCTCAAGCAAACGCAATGACTCAGCGTCCAGCTCGAGTCCGTCGCGCTGCTCATACAGCGTCTCGATTCGGGCGAAAAGGTCTTCGTTCAGATTGATCGCGTCACTGTGGGCTGATAGTTGTGGCGCCATCTCGCGCTGTACGGCCTGCAGGTTTTCATTGGTGTTGGCGCCGCTCAGGTTGCTGAACACGCGCATTACGTTGCTCAAGGTCTGTCCGGTGCGCTCCAGTTCAATGATAGTGTTCTCGAACGTGGGCTCATCAGAGTTGCCAGCAATCGCATCGATCTCCGTCCGATGCTCGGCCATGCCCTGTTCAATGGCCGGCTGGAAGTGCTCGTCTCGGATCTGATCGAACGGAGGCATGCCATATGGCAACGGGCTTTCAACCAGCAAGGGGTTGATTTGCTCATCGAGCTCGGCGCCATCAGCGGCTGGCCGCTCCGGCGCATCAGCAACGCCCGGCTCAGCGGCAGGCGGCGTCGGAGGCTCAGGCTCCGAGCAGGCAGAAATGACCATGGCGGCCGCAATAGCCACCACTACTTGGGAAAATCTGTTCATCAAAACACCTGATTCAATAGGGGTCCAATCGGCCATATTAGCACCAAATCAGGGCAACTCAGGCCGTCATCGGTCAGCTTGACTGGCGTCTCTGAGCGCGCTTGTTGCGAAAGAATTCACGCAGCAACTCGGCAGCCTCGGCCTGGCAAACGCCGCCTGCAAGCTCGCAACGATGGTTCAGTCGAGGATCATCCAGAATCCGAAAAACAGAGCGGGCCGCCCCCGTTCGCGGATCAGGGGTAGCAAAAACCACCCGCTGAATACGGGCCAGAACGATGGCGCCGGCGCACATGCTGCAGGGTTCCAGGGTGACATATAGCGTGGTGCCAGGCAGTCGATAATTGCCGAGGCGGCGTGCGGCCTGCCGTATCGCCACTATCTCCGCATGTGCTGTCGGATCGGCGTCTCCAATGAGGCAATTCAATCCTGCGCCCAACACCTTGGCGCCTTTGACCAGAACCGCCCCCACAGGAACCTCTCCGAACTGCTCGGCACGCCGAGCCAGGGCCAGGGCCTGCTTCATCCAGTACTCATCTTCGTTCATGTCATCAGTCCGCAACGTTCGCCTGCAATTGTAAGGCTGCTCAAAACTCAGGTTTTAGGGACGCTGGGCAAGATATTCAAAGTGACGGGAGGCCGACGGTGAATCGTCGCGAATTGCTCAAAACAGGCGCAGCTTGCGGGTTGCTGCTGGCACTGCCTCTGGGCTGCCAACAGACCCTAAGACTACATGACTGGAACACCCTGGCAAAATGGACAACGGGCCTGAATACCGACCAAGTTAAAGCCTTGGGGAAAAGTGCCGCTGCACTGCAAGCAGCCCCGCAATGGCGAGGTGAGCTGCCGGATCTGCCCATGGTCAACTGGCTGCAGGAAGGTGCCGGCAGTGCCGCCGGGCCGGAATCGCTCAAGCATGCCCTCGGTTCCGAATCGCGGCAGCAATTTGCATCCAACCAGTCTGTGATCCTTGACGGTTGGGTGATCAGCAGGCTGGAAGCCGCTCTTTGTGCCCTGGCAGTGACCTGACCGTCATGATGATCGACGCGCGTGATTCCGCAGCCGACCTTGACAGAAGGGCAGATTTCATCATTGTGGGTGCCGGTATCGCCGGAATCACTCTGGCCCTTGAGTTGGCGGCCCGCCACTCCGTCATCCTGCTTGAATCGGGAGGTACTGAAGCCGATCGTGAAACGCAATCGCTCTACGACGGCGAATCCATCGGCCTGAATTACTCTCTGCTGGGTTCGCGGCTGCGTTTTCTCGGCGGCACCAGCAACCATTGGGGCGGATGGTGCGGGATGTTGGATGACCACGACTTCGCAACCCGTGACTGGGTGCCGCACAGTGGCTGGCCGATCTCCTCGGCGGAACTTGCCCCGTTTCAGGACAAGACTGCCGACATTCTGGACCTGGGATCAGGCAACTTCGAAACTGAGGAATTGGTTGCCAGGGAAGATCATGCCTTGCTCGTTGATGGTTCAAAAGTCACCCATCGGATGATGAGATTCAGCAATCCGGTGACAAGAATGGGCGAGAAATACCGGAACGCGCTCGAAAACACACCCGGCCTGAGCGTCCTGCTTCATGCCAACCTCGTTGACCTGAGACTGCACGAAAATGGCAGCACAGTGAACTCCGGCCAGGTACGCACTCTGAACGGTCGCTCCGGCCGGATTACCGCCAAACACTTTATTTTGGCTTGTGGCGGGTTGGAAAACGCACGCCTGCTTCTCGCCTGCCGCAGCCAGGCTCGCGCCGGCCTGGGCAACGACAAGGGTCTGGTCGGTCGCTTTTTCATGGAGCATCCCCACGTCACGGCCGCAGAACTGTTTGCGCTTGACCAAAGCTGGTGCCGAGGGCAGATGGCTCTTCGAAGGGACAGCGATCACTGGTTCGGGCTGGCACTAGCGCCGACCGAAGAAAGCCTGGCACATCATCGTTGCCTGAATTTCCGAGGACAGATATTCAATGTCGAATGTGAAACCGATGAGCCAATAACACTTCGGGTAATGATGGAGCAAGCGCCTAATCCAAACAGCAGGTTGCGTCTGAGCGGTAGCGAGGATGCTCTCGGCCTGCCGAAGATTGAGCTTGATTGGCGGCTCAATGAACTGGACTGGCACGGTATTCAGTGCATGGGGCGCCTCGTCGGAGAAGCGCTGGGAGCCCAGGGCCTGGGTCGGGTCAAACTACGGAACTGGGTGATGGAGCAAGACGGTAGCCGAATTGGTTTTGGCTCCCATCACATGGGCACCACCCGGATGGCCGATGACCCGGCCGCTGGCGTCGTGGACCGGAACTGCAGGGTATTTGGCACCTCGAACCTTTTTGTTGCCGGCAGCAGCGTTTTTGCCACCGGCGGCGCCATCAATCCCACCTTTACCCTGACGGCACTCGCCCTGAGGCTGGCAGAACATCTCACTGGCTTGGTTCGGTAAGCAACCGCCAAAAGATGGATTGGCCCCGGCTATTAGTCCTGAACGGCTCACCCGTGTTCATCACCATGTCATAATGACGCTTGATGCAAGAGGCCAATGAACCAAGAAATTTCATGCGAATCTTTACCTCATTACTTTTTTTTTCAATAATTCAACAAGTTAGTGCCGGACAAATCTTGAATGCCGACTTCCAGCAGGAAGGTGGGAGCTGGCAGGATCGCGAAGGACCACCTGGCTGGGAAATCAGACTGGACAGCGACGATCAGTTCGGCATTGTCGATGACATTGATTTCGCCCACGCGGGCAGCCGCGCCTTTTATTTCAGCCGTGTTGAACGTGGATTCGGCGCCAGCCGCTTGGAGCAATGCATTGTCGTCTCCGACCCGCTCGCCCTGCGCCTGTCCGTGCATGTGCTGACCGACGAGCCACACCCCGAGCTGGCCTTGCGCCTGCGGATGGACTTCTACGCCGATAATGAGTGTGACGAAGACTCCGCCAACGCCGATGCCGAGCAAGTCCAAAGTGACATTGGCCTGGGCCCCGATCGCGTGCCCCCGGGGGTATGGACCCGACTCGAAAGTGAAACGCGCCTGGGTAGCGCTCTGGGAGACGATGTAGGCTCGGTTCGGATCAGCATTCGCCAGCGCGATCGCAGCGCCAATGGCGACCCACGTGATCCGCCACGAACGGTCTGGATCGACAGCGTGCAACTCGATGAAGGCGAGGTGGTCGTTCTGCCCGCCGCGCAACGGCAGGCTTTGCGTGACATCTATGAGTACCTCGATGGCAGCAACTGGCGGCGCCAGCTCGGCTGGATGGGCGCTGAAGGGACCGAATGCCAGTGGCAAGGCGTGACCTGCAACGAGGCCGGTGACGGCGTCATCGAGCTGGATTTGTCAGCCAATGCCCTTGTTGGCACGCTGCCGGAATCCCTCCTGGGACTTGATGATCTGGACCCGCAAGGCGGCCTGGATCTTTGCTGGAACGATGTCCTCGCTCCGGATTCGCTGCAGTCTTTTTTGCAGGAGCATCACTTTGGTGGCGACCCGGGCTTCTGCCAGGGCGTTGAACCGGAACCGCTGCAGCGAGCGATGAGCGGTCATTTCTTCCAGCCCTTGGGCCGCAACGGCGAAGGCATCATGCTGCATATGCTCAGCGAGGGCTCAGCTGTCATTTATTGGGCCACTCACAACGACCAGGGTGAACCACTGTGGCTGACCGGCACCGCTCGCGGCCAGGATCGCATTTTGCGATTCAACGATCTCTGGTACACCAGCCGTCCGGACGGCGTTCTGGTTGAGCGCGCCGGCCGAGCCACCCTGGCTTTCGTGGCCAACGAAGAACAACCACCCTGCGCCTCCGCCATCCTGCGTTTCAGTCTCACCGGCCCTGATTTTGAAGCGGCCGATGGCCGCGATCTGCTCGCCCTGGATACCTTCGGTGGTTGCCAGCGCCCAACTGGGCAAGATCCAGTCATCATGGCACTGGAGGGTCACTGGTTTGATGAAACCCAGCCTGGCGAAGGAATCAGCCTGACACCTTTCGGTACTGATCAGGTCCTGGTCAACTGGTTCAGCTACGGCGATGACGGCAACCAACTCTGGAAGATCGGCGCTGGGATCCGCGACAATGACCAGATCGAGTTCGGCCGCTTGATCGGCTTTGCCGGCGGCAATTTCAACGATTTCCTGAGTCCGGACATGCTCAGCATTGTTCCAGGCGGCTTGGCGCGCATGGAGCAAAGCGGCGATGGCTGGCTGTTTACCTATCAACCACAGGATGAAGCACTCAGAGAGCTGAACCTCCACCGCGTTCAGGCTGGCCCGGATCTACTGGCTTCCACCGGTGTACGCATGGACCTGGAGATGTCGCCAGAAGATGTCGAACTGCTTTACAGTCGGGACATCTTCAGTGATGAGCGTCTTCCCGGGCAGGTGCGTTTCAATGGCTCTGATGAAGTACTGGACCTGACCGGCCTGCGGTTTCGCGGCAGCTCATCACGCTTCCTGCCGAAGAAGTCTTTCAACGTGCGATTCGAGCAGTCCCAGGATCTGCTGTTCGGCAGTGACCGGATGAATCTCAATGCCATGTACACCGACCCAACCATGATGCGCGAGCAGCTCGGCTTCGAGATGTTTCACAAGCTAGGTGTCCCCGCTTCTCAAACCCGCTTCTTCGACCTGTGGATCAACGGTGTCTACGAAGGAACCTACATCCATATCCAGCGTGTTGATGAGTGGTTGCTTAGCATGAACGGCCTGAACCCTGATGGCACCCTGGTTCGAGATGGCTTCCGAGACAACAGCGATTTGGCCCGTTCTGCATTTGGTCAGAACTATGCCGGCCTGTCGCCTGAAGGGCGCGTTCAACTTCTCGCTGAGAATTTCGACTATCGTGGCGATCCCTCCTGGGAGCACCTTGACGATCTGATCCAGTGGGTACGCGAAACGCCTACAGGGTCTGCTTTTGCCGAAGGGCTGGAGGCCCGGGTTGATCTCGACAACTTCATCGACTGGCTGCTGGTACATTGGCTGATCGGCGATATCGACTCTTGGGGAGACGACTACTGGATGTACCTGGATCACGATGATCCGGATGCCCGCTGGCGCTTCATTCCGTGGGACAAAGATCTGTCGTTCGGCTCGCATTTTCGCTCGGGCATTGGCACAGACAACGACTTCTTCGCCTATGAATACGAGCTGACCGGCGGCTGGGATAACCTGCTGATTGCCAAGGCACTGGCTACACCTGCGCTGTCGGAGCAGATTAACCAGCGTCTGGATGAACTGATGTCGGAAAAAATCAGCCCGGAATGGTTCAATGCGCGCATCGACGCACTCGCAGAAAAATTGGAGGACAGCGTCAATATCCAGCCAAGTCCGATGGCGTTTGCCCTGCATGACAAAAACCACCACGGCCGGCTCGACCGATTCCGCGACCAGGTCGAATCCATTCGAGACTTCGTCGGTATGCGGTATGCGTTTATTGAACGTCAGTTGGCTGGTGTCGGTAGCGAGATCGACACGGCTGAGCTACTGATTCCTGCGGGTTCATCGGGTCATTATTTCTTGACCGATGAAACCGGTTTCAGCCTGGGTGCAATCGAGATCAATGCGCCGTTGGAAAATGAACTGACGATCACCTTGCAGGTTGATCCCATCAGCGATGTGTTTGGCATTGATCGAGAATGGTCCCTGACTGTCGATCAACCAATCGAGATCGCAACGCTGTCGCTCTTTTATCGCAACGACATAGCGCAGTTCGGGCGAGGCGAAAACTGGTACACGGGTGGTGATCTGCCCATCGGCCAGCAAGATCAGTTGCAAGTACATATCGACGCGGGTATCGGTCAGTGGATGGTACTGCCAACCCGCATCAACCCCTACTCGAACCGAGCAGACAGCAACCAACTGACCTTTGAGCCAGGAACCTACCGGATGAGACTGCTCCTGCAGTAAAGCGCACTCCAGCCAACCGTGGGAAAAGCCCCACGGTTGGCTGCTGCGCACTTCTCAAAAACCCTGATGATTTGCTAAGCCGAAGCGCAGCCCGGCTACTCCCATTCGATCGTTGCCGGCGGCTTGCCGGAAATGTCGTAGACCACGCGCGACACGCCAACACACTCGTTGATGATGCGCCGTGAGACATGATCGAGAAACTCGTGATCCAGATAGGCCCAACGGGCAGTCATGAAATCAATGGTCTCAACCGCGCGCAATGCGATGACATACTCGTAGCGTCGGGCATCGCCGACAACGCCGACCGACTTGACTGGCAAGAACACGGCAAAAGCCTGGCTGACCTGATCGTACAAACCGGCCTTGCGCAGCTCGCTGATAAAGATATGATCGGCCTTTTGCAGCGGCTCGACGAACTCGGGGCGCACTTCGCCGAGGATGCGCACGCCCAGGCCGGGGCCGGGAAAGGGATGGCGCATGACCAGCTCGGCCGGCAATCCTAGCTCGATGCCGATCCTGCGCACCTCGTCCTTGAACAGCTCGCGCAAGGGCTCGACCAGCTTCAGGTTCATGTCTGCCGGCAGGCCGCCGACGTTGTGGTGCGACTTGATCAC